>NZ_JBVVUU010000026.1:0-38862 GCF_056032925.1 Aeribacillus sp. JST-2 | reverse complement strand
AACCAGCTTATGTTTGGTTGCGAAAATTTGATGGGCGAGCCAGTCCATAATCTCCCTTTTGTCGTTGTCGCTCTGGTTTAACTGTATATATTTACCAAATGGGCAGTGCCACCTTTCTTTAGGTTTTGTCTTTTTGGCACAAAATCACAAAAAATAATTAACAGAAAATTCTAACTATATTTATGCAATGCTAATGAAAACAAACAAAACCGATCATTTGCAAAAAACAAACAGCTTTTGAAATAATATTTAATAAGCCATTGTCGAAAGGAGAGACTGCCAATGAAAATCACCATTGTTGGCGCCAACGGAAAAATTGGAAAACTGCTTGTGTCATTGTTAAAAGAAAACGGAAATCACCTTGTACAAGCAATGGTGCGCAAGGAAGAACAAAAAAAATATTTTAATGAAATAGGTGTCGAAACGGTTTTAGCGGATTTAGAAGGAACAGTAGATGAAATAGCAGAAGCGATCAAAGGTTCCGATGCTGTTGTCTTTACAGCTGGTTCTGGCGGGCATACGGGAGCGGATAAAACTTTATTGGTCGATTTAGACGGAGCGGTTAAAACAATCGAAGCGGCAGAACAAGTTGGAGCGGGCCGATTTATTATGGTCAGCGCCCTCCAAGCGCATAACAGAGAAAATTGGAATAAAAACATCAAACATTACTATGTTGCCAAACACTATGCCGACCGCATTCTCGCCGAGAGCAGTTTAAATTACACAATTATTCGGCCTGGAGCATTGCTCGACAAACATGGAACAGGGAAAATAACAGCAGCCGAAAACTTGCAAAGAGGTTCCATCCCTCGGGAAGATGTCGCTGCGGTGATTTTCGCATCCTTAACAGAAGAAAACACTTTTAAGCGCTCATTCGATCTTGTCTCCGGAAATACTCCAATCCGCGAAGCATTACGAAGCATTTAACATTTATCTAATGAAAGAAGGTTGACGAATGCAGCTTAGCATTTTAGATCAAGCACCGGTTTTACAAGGAGCTACGGCAAAAACGGCGCTCGAACAATCTCTCAAACTTGCCTGCAAGGCTGAAACATTGGGATATGCCCGCTATTGGATCGCAGAGCACCATGATCTGCCAGGTCTTGCCTGCTCCGCTCCGGAAATAATGCTTTCCTATATTGGCGCAAAAACAAAGTCCATTCGGATCGGGTCAGGCGCCACCCTTCTCCCCCATTATAAACCTTACAAAGTTGCAGAAGTGTTTAATATGCTGGCAACGTTGTTTCCAAACCGGATTGATCTTGGCATCGGCCGGGCACCCGGAGGAGACGCCCAAGCGAGTATGGCGCTTTCAGGGAATTTTCTGGAAAATGTAAGAAATATGCCAAAAACCGTTAAAGAGCTGCTTCATTTTTTATTTAACGATCATCCGCACGATCATATGTATGCCAATTTAACAGCTTCCCCCCTCCCTCCCGTGCCGCCTGAACTTTGGATTTTGGGCACAAGTAAGAAAAGCGCACTCCTTGCCGCAGAACATGGAACTGCGTATGCCTTTGGCCAATTTATGAGCAGCGAAGACGGGCGTGACATTATCAAAACGTATAAGAAGCAGTTTCAAAGAAAGAGAATGCAAACGCCAAAAGCAATCGTTGCCATTTCCGCTATATGCGCTGAAACGAGCGAAAAAGCAGAACAACTGGCTATCGACGGCATTTCGCACACCATTCAGCAAAACAACGGCCAATCTGTCAAAAAGGAAGAAATAAACCAATATAAACAAAACATGGTGATCGGCGCTCCTAATGAAGTTGCCGATCAACTAAATAAAGTAAAAACTTGGTATGATGCCGATGAAATTATGATCATAACAAACACCGGCAATTATGAAGACCGTTTAAAATCATATGAACTCATTGCCAACGTTATGAAAAAAACATCATGCTCATGATTGCGTTGACCGAAAAAGGAATCGTAGCTTTAGCCCACAATATACTGAAAGTAGATTGCATCCTCCAGCTGTTTCAGGAAAAATTCGAAAACTTACAAAAGCAAGTGGAGAAAAACGAGTTGTTTTTTTCTCCACTTGCTTCATTTTAAGGACTTTTCGGACATCCCCCCTCATTTTTATGCTTTTTCTCTCTAGAGCAATCATCATACAGCACACATCTCACCAATTCCCTGACCAAATTTATGGAGAGTAAACTGTCAGAAGTCCGGCTATCTCTTTCATTTCTATACTCAATCCCTCCCTATAGCAGCCATTTTAGAGACAGCCTTTACAATCGGCAGTTGAACAACACTCAACTTCCAATCTAATCCATCATACAGAAATTTCAAACCGTTACAATATTTTAGAATATTATTTTTTTAAAACATTAATCTTTTTTTAATTGACGTAATAAATATATTAAAATATTATTTTAATGAGCAAAAATATTATAAAAATAGTTTAATTTTTCGACAATTTGCACTATATAAAATTATATCAAAAAAATGGAGGTTTATTTTTTTATGATAACAAAAGAGCAAATTCTCCAAAGCCTCCCGCAAAAAGGGTTCTTTGGACATCCAAAAGGATTATTCACGCTGTTTTTCACGGAATTTTGGGAGCGATTTTCATATTATGGAATGAGAGCTATCCTTCTTTATTATATGTATTATGAAGTGTCGCAAGGCGGTCTAGGATTAGATGAAGCAACAGCCGCATCCATTATGGCCATTTACGGATCCCTCGTGTATATGTCAGGCACTGTGGGAGGTTGGATTGCTGATAGACTGCTGGGAACAAGCCGTACGGTGTTTTATGGCGGGATTTTAATCATGCTTGGCCATATCGTTTTGTCATTTCCGGGGAACATCACTGCTCTCTTTATTTCCATGGTGCTGATTGTTCTCGGTACTGGTTTATTAAAACCAAATGTATCCAGCGTCGTCGGCGACCTTTATGCAGAAAATGATAACCGCCGTGATGCAGGATTCAGCATATTTTATATGGGAATCAATTTAGGAGGATTTCTCGCCCCGATTATTGCCGGCACTTTAGGACAAGGGTTTAATTTCCATCTCGGTTTTAGCGCTGCAGCTGTCGGAATGTTTTTCGGTCTTTTGACATTTGTTTTAACGAAAAAGAAAAATCTTGGTCTTGCCGGAACACAAGTGCCGAATCCTTTAAGACCGGAAGAGCGAAAAAAAGTATTCACTATTTTCGGCATTGGCGCATTAGTGATTATCGCATTGCTTGCCATCACCATTCCAACCGGCCTTTTAACGATTAACAGCTTTACGATGGTTGTCAGCATCCTCGGGATTATCATTCCTGCCTGCTACTTTATCTTTATGTATCGCAGCCCCAAAACAACAGAAGTGGAACGTTCCCGCATTATTGCGTATATTCCGCTCTTTATTGCAGCTGTGGTATTCTGGGCTATTCAAGAACAAGGCTCCATTATTTTAGCAACATATGCCGATCAACGCACACAATTATCTTTTGCCGGTCTTGAACTGCAATCATCGTGGTTTCAATCGTTGAATCCGTTGTTTATTATCTTTTTGGCGCCCCTTTTTGCCTGGATTTGGGTAAAATTAGGAAAATATCAGCCGTCGACATCGAAAAAATTTTCATTTGGGCTTATTTTTGCAGGACTTTCATTCCTAGTGATGATTATCCCTGCATATGTAAACGGCAGCGAGACTTTAGTCAGCCCGCTTTGGCTGGTTCTTAGCTTCTTCCTTGTCGTTTTAGGAGAGCTTTGCTTGTCTCCGGTCGGTCTTTCGGCAACAACAAAGCTTGCGCCGGCTGCTTTTTCAGCTCAAACGATGAGCCTCTGGTTTTTAACAAGCGCATCGGCACAAGCCATTAATGCCCAAATTGTAAAATACTATACTGTTGATACGGAAATTGTGTACTTTGGAATCATCGGCACGATTTCCGTTCTGCTCGGACTCATTCTGTTTTTAATCGCACCAAAAATCCAACGGTTGATGAAGGACGTTCATTAAATCAAAAAACCTGCCTGGTCACGGGCAGGTTTTTTGGTGGTGGAAAACAACGTTATTTTTCCAAAAGTTTTAACGCTTCTCTATTAAATGCCGGCAAATCATCCGGCGTCCGGCTGGTCACTAATTGGTTTTGACAAACAACGACCTCTTCGTCATGGAAGTTTGCCCCCGCATATTCCATATCCACCCGGATTGACTTATAACCTGTTGCATCTCTGCCTTCCAACGCCTTTGCCGAAATCAACAGCTGAGGGCCATGGCAGATCGCAAATACCGGTTTTTTGGCATCCATCATTGCTTTCGTGAAGGCAACAAAACGATCATCCGCACGTAAAATATCCGGTGAAAACCCTCCAGGCAATAGCAAAGCATCAAAATCGTCCGGTTTTACATCATCAATGGAATAATCAATCGTAACTTCAGCTTCGCCTTTTTTTCCTTTAATTTTTTTGCCAGCTTCTTTTTCAATTGTTACCACTTCATGCCCGGCAGCTTTGAAAGCTTCCGCAGGGCTTGTAAATTCGCTGTCTTCAAACATGTCTGTAATAAGAGCAGCAACTTTTGCCATACATACCACCCCTTTTTCTGACTTCATTTATAGTGTAACATAAACGATTCAAAAATAAACATGATTTGCTTTCCCCAAAAGGGATTCTTTATTAAGTGTCTTAAATAAGAACTCAATTAAGTCGATATTAAAATAAGAATGTAATCACAGCAATGGAGGGAGTCAAGTTGAAAAAATTTAAGTGGAGAAACCTTTCCATAGGGACGAAATATTATTTTGTATTTGCTTTTATTTTTGTTCTTATTTTGTGTACAGCTTTCTTGATCTTTTTTCAATTAAAAAACTTAGAAGAAAATGTTGAATCCTTGAATAGAAGAAGTGATCGATCGATTATCATTACGGAAATGGGTTCCATAATGCGTGCCAAAAGTATAAGAATTTCGGATTATCTTTCCAATCATAATGAAGAGTCCGTTAATGAGTTTAAACAATTGAGCGAACAATTTACCGCTTTGGCCAAACAAGTTGAAGATAAAATGGATACAAAGGCTCAAAAAAATTTATTTCAAGGTGCAGTCGAAAATGACCAAAAAATCAACGAATTATTTTTAGAGCAAATTATACCTGAAATAGATGCCAACGGAAATGATTCTGTATATATCGACAGCTTAAAATCTCAGTCCAGCGATTTGAGATCCATCTCCATCGATTTTTTGGAAAAATTGCGTGAAATCGTAAATAAGGAACGACAAGCAGCTGTTCATAATGTTCAACAAAGCTTGGCAAACTGTATTTACATTTTTCTCATATCCATTTTCATTTCGCTGCTCGCAAGTTTAATTGTGATGGTCATCATTAACAAAAACATTCGAAAAAATCTTCATAAAATTGTCCTCTTTACCAAAGAAGTGGCAAGAGGAAATTTAGCTGGAAAATCTCTTGATTACCAAGGCAAGGATGAGATCGGCCAATTATCCAGCGCAATGAACCAAATGAGAGATGACATCAAAAATATTATTCAAAAAGTAGCACATGCTTCCGATTCCTTATCAGCACAGAGCGAAGAATTAACTCAAGCTTCAAATGAAGTAAAAGAAGGAAGTCTGCAAATTGCCACAACAATGCAAGAACTTGCTTCAGGTTCTGAAATTCAGGCAAATAACGCCTCTCAGCTTTCTCAGCAAATGGAAGAGTTTATGAACCAAATTTTGCAATCTGAAGCAGAAGGACAAGAAATCACAGAAACTTCCGAAGAAGTATTAGAGATGACTACAAATGGAAATGATTTGATGACACAATCTGTCAAACAAATGACCCATATTGACCAAATCGTCAATGAAGCAGTAAAAAAAGTGCAGGGATTGGATCAACAAACGCAAAAAATCACAAAATTGATTCAAGTGATTCGGGCAATTGCCGAACAAACCAATTTATTATCCTTAAATGCTGCAATTGAAGCAGCACATGCAGGAGAACATGGCAAAGGATTTGCAATCGTCGCGGAGGAAGTCCGCAAGCTGGCAGAACAAGTATCTTCTTCCGTTAATGAAATAACCAATATTGTTGTCAACATTCAAAAAGAATCGAAAATGGTTGTGGAATCATTGCAATTAGGATATAGTGACGTTGCAGAAGGAACAAAACAAATTAAACTGACAGGAGAGACGTTCGAAAACATCCAACATTCCGTTACAAATATGACCAAAAAAGTGCAGCAAATATTTAAAGATTTGAAAAATATTACAGAAAACAGCACGGTCATGAATAAATCGATTGAGGACATCGCCGCAATTTCCGAACAATCTGCCGCTGGAGTGGAACAGGTGGCATCTGCCGCTCAACAATCCGCCAGTTCAATGGAAGAGGTTTCAAGAAGCGCAGGAGAATTGGCGAAATTGGCTGAACAGCTCAATGAAGAAATTAAAGTGTTCCGTTTTAACTAATTATGTATTAGACTGGAAAGAAACGATTTATCGCCTTTCTTTCCAGTTTTTTTAGCATTTTGCCCTCAGGGGGAATTTCACGGATCCAACATTTCTTTATCCAACATATTTTTTTAATATGCGATCTACTGAAGCCCCATATGCCTCTCCGAACAAATTAAGATGGACAAGCAAATAATAAAGCTGATACAAAGGCTTCATTTCTTCATATCTGTCCGATAGCGGATAATTTTCATGGTATGCTCGGTAAAACGCTGGCGAAAATCCACCAAACAGTTCCGTAAATGCCAAGTCAAAATGGCGGTCTCCGTACAAAACGGACGGGTCTATTAAAAATGGTTCGCCGCCCGGCCCTGCAATCCAATTCCCGCTCCAAAGATCACCATGCAATAGTGAAGCTTTCGGATTCATTGGGATCCATTGATCCAAACAAGAAAAAAGTTTTTCCAATAAAATTCTTCTTTTTCCTTGAATTCGGCCGATTTGGATGCCCAGTCGAAATTGCTGCAGCAAGCGGCAATCACGATAATATTCTAACCATGTTGAGAACAAACCGTTTTGTTGAGGCAAAGTGCCGATATATGTATCAGTTGGATAACCATGTTGAGGAAAATGATGATGATGCAATTCCGATAGTTTTTTTCCCAACCTTTCTTCCGTGTCTTCTTTTGCTTCGTTTTTCAACCACTCCAAAAGCAAAAATCCTTGTTCTTCTTCATCGGAGTATGCATACACGTTTGGAACAGAAACTGTATTCGTCGCTTGAATTTGTCTCAAACCTTCGACTTCCGTCCGAAAAAATCCTTTTGGCGCTCGTAACTGATATTTCAAAAAGTATGTGCGTTTTGACGTTTGCACAAAATAGCTTTCATTTATATCCCCTCCGCGCACCCGTTTTATATTTTGAACAGGTTCAAAGTCTCCTGCTGACCGCAGCGCAGCCAAAACGATCTCTTCCATTTAGCTTCCCTCCCTTCTTCTTTACCATATCACCGGATAAATTGTCATGACGGCCCAATTCGAGTCTCTTCCCTTAAAAGCGAAGAGACTCAAACTTTCATTCACCTTTATATTTCTCAATCCCCTTTCCTTTTACTTTTTAACGACCCAAGAACAAAAAATTCAAGAGCTTTTACATCTTCAATTAACCTTTTCCGCAATTGTTGATACTCCTGTACGGTTTGATAATCATAACTGCTGCTCTCTTCATAAATCGAACACATTCTGTCAATCGATTCATAAATTCGCGCAAAATTTTGTTGAATCAACTGCATTGTTTTATTCAATTTTTTTCTCCTCTCCTATCATTTGATTTTTAAAAAACGAAGAAAAATGAACACCTCCTCTAAAAAAAACGCCCCAACCGCAATGAGCAGAGGAGGCAAAAATTTCTTTACTTATATAATTTCGGAATAATTGTTGATAAATTAGACCTTATCACATAAGAGAACCGATTTTTATTTCGTTATTTATCATTACTATTCATTAGAACAAATTAACTGAATGTTCCATAAACAATTTTCATTTGTTTTAATAGAAGCGATAATCCATTCATGATACAATAAAAGATATTGTGAATTAGGAGGGGACAGAATGACCAAACAAGAAATAGAACAAAAAATGATCGAATTAAAAGCTGATTATATTCGCATTCAAGGGGACATCGAGAAGCTGGAATCTGTGGGAGAGCAAGTAACGCGGGCAGAACAGCAGCTCGTTGAAATAGAAAATCAACTAGCAGAACTCAGAAGGATGCTCGCCGAATGTTCATGAACCCCATCTCCACGAATGTTGGGAAAAAGATTTTTTAAAGGATCTGAGCCCGCCGAAACGATCCATTTTTGTTGACAGCATAAAATATTCCTTTGACCTCTAGCGTATAAATGTAACACCAACCATCAGGCATACTCTTAAAACGGGCATTGGAAAACGTTTTTTTCAATAACTTGTCTATTGATTGTGCAAGACAAACTGTAAATAAGCAAAATTTTCAGCCGTATTTTCTTTAAGACTTCCAGATGCCCTCCAACTACTCCTTCACACAGAACACAAGCGCATTTCAATACAGACGTCGTTCCGCCCGCTTTTGCCATGATTGCAGCGCAATTTCGTTCCCTGTTCAAGCAAGGGAAAATATGTCAGACCATCCCTCGATGTTAAATGTTCATTGTTTGAAAAGCTGAAGAAACTTACCCATTTGCCTCCTCATTTCTTCCATCAGGATGCCGCGTTGACAATCGGATTGCCTATACATAGGCTGCTATCGGTTTTTATTTTCCATCTATTTCATAAAGAACGCTGATCATCGTTTTCCTTCCTTTATTGTATAATATAATAGCCGTTTTCATTCGCAAAATAAAAAAGCTTAGCTTCCAACCAATTATTCTTTGCGGAAGCCAAATTAAAAACTGCGTTATATTATTTAACGATGTTATAGAAAACAAAATAATTTTTTTGTAAATTTCATTACAGAAAAAAACAGGAAAAACAATTTTTTGCTGGAATTTTATTTTTATCCTTACAAATTTCAAAATTTTCATAATCATTTGGATATCCTTTACAAAAAGTGTTATCACCATTCATACAATTTAAATTACTCAGGGGGGATGGATTTTGGAAGAATTTGTTTCATGGTTAAACGGTGTTATCTGGAGTCCAGCATTAATTTTTTTGTGCATAGGAGCAGGACTGTTTTATTCCTTTTTAACGCGTTTTTTGCAAATAAGACATTTTAAAGAAATGATCAAGCTCATGTTCCAAGGGAAAAGTTCTGAAGCAGGAGTATCTTCTTTTCAAGCGTTGTCGATGGCACTGTCGGGAAGGGTGGGAACCGGAAACATTGCGGGAGTCGCCACGGCTATTGCCTTTGGCGGACCGGGAGCGGTCTTTTGGATGTGGCTTATTGCCTTTCTTGGCGCAAGTTCAGCTTTTATTGAAGCAGCTCTTGGGCAAGTGTACAAAACAAAACTGGATGGAAAATACCGCGGCGGGCCCGCCTACTATATTGAAAAAGGACTAAAAATGAAATGGTATGCATTACTATTTGCTATTATTACTGTCATCGCAACAGGAATATTGCTGCCTGGCGTTCAGGCAAACAGCATTGCCGCAAGCATGGAAAATGCCTTCGGGATTCATCCTTTCGCCACTGGGCTTCTACTAGTTGTTTTGTTGGCTGCCATTATATTTGGCGGTGTCAAACGGATTGCAATGGTTGCGCAAATCGTGGTCCCTTTTATGGCATTAGGCTATATTTTGGTCGCACTGTTAGTCGTCTTTTTCAACATTACGAAATTGCCTGAGGTCATTGCACTCATTTTTTCCAGTGCATTTGGGGCAAATGCCACTTTTGGAGGAATTATGGGAGCTGCAATCAGTTGGGGGATAAAGCGGGGAATTTACTCAAATGAGGCCGGGCAAGGAACAGCGCCCCACGCCGCAGCGGCAGCAGAAGTTTCCCATCCCGCTAAACAAGGGCTCGTTCAAGCATTTTCGATTTATGTTGATACTTGGTTTGTCTGTACAGCAACAGCTTTCATGATCCTTTTTACTGGTATGTACAACGTTTCTCCGGAAAACTCGGAACCAATTGTCAATCGGTTGGGAGACGTTGAGCCTGGCCCGATTTTTACACAAAAAGCCGTTGAGACGCTGTTTCCGAGCTTTGGAGCCCCATTCGTAGCCATTGCCCTATTTTTCTTTTGTTTCACGACCATTATGGCCTACTACTATATGGCTGAAACCAATTTAGCCTACATCAACCAAAAGACGAGACGCATTTGGACGGAATATGCATTAAAAATTGTCATTTTGGCCGTTGTTTTTTACGGCAGCATAAAAACCGCAAGCTTGGCTTGGGCTTTGGGTGACATCGGCGTTGGAAGCATGGCTTGGTTAAACCTTATTGCCATATTGCTTTTGTCCAAACCCGCATTAAAAATATTAAAAGACTATGAAAAACAAAAAAGCGAGGGAAAAGATCCCGTATTTGATCCAGTCAAACTTGGCATTGCTGATGCTGATTTTTGGGAGAAAGAGTATGAAGACAATGTGTCAGCCAAAGTAGGCAACCGATAACGATTCATAAAAGAACACTACCTCAAACCGTAAAACGGATGGAAGCGGCTCAAAACAAGGAAAAAACACCTCCTGAATCAATTATTCCGTGCGATTGATGGAGGTGTTTTACAGTTGATGCTCAATATTCTGCATTTTAGCTAAAAAATTTGTATAAGTGTGGCGTTTGGAAATTAAAATCTTTTAAAACCTTTTCTTGGGCGCCTTATTTTTGAAAATCAATCGATTCCTCTTCATCGTTCAAGTAAATGGATGTTTGGCCAGGCTTTGTTGCAGCAATTATGTTACCACGCCGAATGGAGTACTTTATTGACGCTTGCCGGCGAATGGCGTCATACTCATCTTTCGCATCCAAGACAATCAAATTGGCAGGTTTCCCCTCTTCAATCCCATAGTCTCCTTCCATATTGAGCGTCTTGGCGCTGTTGGTTGTGATCAGATCAATCGAATTGACAATTTGCTCATATCCCATCAATTGACATGCATGAATACCCATAAATAAAACTTGCAACATATTTCCGGTTCCAAGGGGATACCATGGATCAAAAATATCGTCATGTCCAAAGCAAACGTTGAGGCCGTTTTCCAACAGTTCTTTAACCCTTGTAATTCCGCGGCGTTTCGGATATGTGTCAAACCGACCCTGCAAATGAATATTGACAAGAGGATTGGCGACAAAATGAATGCCCGACAGTTTTAACAGCCGCATCAGCTTGTAAGCATATGCATTATTATAAGAATGCATAGCGGTCGTATGGCTGGCCGTCACCCGTTTGCCCATTCCGCTTACATATGCCTCTTTGGCGACTACCTCAATAAACCGTGATTGTTCATCATCAATTTCATCACAGTGAATGTCAATGAGACGATCGTATTTTTCAGCCAGCTTGAAAATTTTCTTAATGGAATCTACTCCGTCTTCCCTTGTAAATTCATAGTGCGGGATGCCCCCGACTGCATCAGCCCCCATTTTTAAAGCCTCTTCCAGAAGTTCCTCACCGCGGGGATAAGAAAGAATTCCTTCTTGAGGAAAGGCGACAATTTGCAAATCAACATATGAAGCCATTTCTTCCTTTACTTCCAGCAATGCTTGCAGCGCAGTCAGATAGGGATCCGTCACATCCACGTGAGTTCTGACATGCTGGATCCCTTGGGCAATTTGCCATTTCAATGCTGTTGTCGCACGCCTTTTTACATCTTCCTTTGTCAGAAATGCTTTTCGTTCAGCCCATCTTTGAATCCCTTCAAATAAAGTGCCGCTTTCATTCCAATGCGGTTCTCCGGCCGTGAGAGTGGTGTCTAAATGAATATGGGGTTCAACAAACGGCGGGAGCACCAAACAACCGTTTGCATCGATCACTTCATCATTTTCATGGAACTCTTCTCCTTGAATTATTTTTTTGATGACACCCTGATCAATGACGATCGTCCAATTCCCGTCTTTTCCCCGAAGTTTTGCGTTTGTAATAATCATGCCGTTCACCTTTCTGCCTCTATCTTTTTATTGTCAGAGCTTTGAAAAATCTTTATTGCAGCGTGCATCACAACATACGATAAGCCCGCCCCCAATAAAGAGTTTAACGGTGTAATTCCAGGTATAAATTTACCAGAAATTGCTCCAATGATCCATGCCGCAATGGCAATCCAATGAACTTCCTTAAATTTCATGTTCTCAATTGCCGGATAATTGCGCCGATTAAGAAGAAAATAGTCAGCTAAAATGATCGCTCCGATCGGCGGCAAAGTGGATCCCAAAAACGTTAGAAAACCGACAAAATGATTATATAGCCAAACAGACAAAACAGTTCCAACAAATCCATTAAAAAGAACAATTTTACTCTTCGGAATTTTTGTGATGTTGGAAAAACCCAACCCCGATGCGTAAAGAGCGTTATCATTAGTTGTCCAAATGTTCAGACCTAACACAATGATCGCCGGAATGATTAACCCTTGCAAAAACATGACTTCTGAAATGTCCGCTTTGCCTGTGGCGACTGCTCCGATTCCGCCGAATAAAAACATGAGAGAATTTCCAAGAAAAAAAGCGATCACTGTTGCAAGCACGGCATTCCGCCTGTTATTTGAAAATCTCGTAAAATCCGGTGTCAATGTTCCCCCGCTAATAAAAGAACCTATGCATATCGCAATGGCGGCGCTTAATGTTAACGATTCTTTCGGTTCATAATGCATCATCGCTTGCAGTCCGCCTAAATCATCCAATGCTCTTATCACGGAAAATCCGCCTAAAATGATGATTGCCGGTACAGCAATAAAGCTTAAAATCGTTAAAGCCCTCATGCCGACAAATGCCGTTGATGTCATCAAAATTCCACCAATGATAACGAGCCAAATGACATCAATTTGCGTCACTTTTTCAATTGGCAAGGCGAACATGGCTACTCCAACGCCAAACCATCCGACTTGGGTAATCCCTAATAAAAATGAGGCCAAATAAGACCCTTTTTCACCAAATGAATAACGAGCCAAAAGATGAGTGGACAAACCGGTGTCCGCTGCTGTATAGCTCAGCAAGCCAGTGTAAGTTCCAAGCAAAAAGTTTCCAATAAGGACAACCAGTATAAACTCTTTTGCATTTAAACTGACCCCGAGCGTCCCGCCAGCCGCCATGCTTGCGGAAAAAAAGGTAAAACCCATCATCACCATAAACATTTTCCAAAACCCGCTTCTGCTGCTTTCTGGTACCGAAGTTAGTGAAAAATCGTGATCTGCATGTTTTCCCATGTCTATACCTCCTGATGCTTTTTCATATTAAAATTGTGAAGATGATCTATTATTTTACATAAAACTAATAGAATTGTTTCGGAGTATGGAATAAAATTTAACATTAAAATGATTGGAAGACATTCAGTGTTATTTTTTAAGAAAACAGGAGAACAAACCATATATCCATCCAAATAATCTATTTACGCCTTTCTTGTAAAGATTCTGCCCTATTTCTAAGTTTCTCGAAATGTATTATGATAAATGAATAGCGGACTAATCCGCTTTTTGACGTAAACCGTCCATCTCAGTTTCTTTTTTGTTATTTTTGCAGAGGAGGAAATGCAATTGTATAAGCAATATTTGCCGTTTGCTATAGAACTTGCAAAAGAAGCGGGGGAATTTATTTTTCCGCATGCCGGAAAAGCAGGCCGGCAGACTTTGAAAGCCGCTAAAGATTTTGTGACGGAAATGGATGTAAAAGTGGAAAAACTGATTATTCAGCGAATACAAGATCAATACCCTGAACACCGGATTTTTAGCGAAGAAGCCGGAAGCATTGATGGAAAAGCGGACTTGGAATGGGTGATTGATCCGATTGACGGCACCATTAACTATAGTGTCGGCGTACCGCTTTACGGCGTATCAATCGCTCTCACCTTTCAAAATCAACCGGTTGTTGCCGCCATCTCCTTGCCTGCTTTAGGCGAAACATATTGGGCGGCAAAAGGAGAAGGCGCCTTTCAGGATGGAAAGCCTTTAAAAGTTAGAAAAGCCGATCTTTCTGAAGCTTTTGTTTCGATCGGCGATTTTGCTAAAGACGGGAATACGGAAACCAACCAAGAACGCCTGAACACGATTGCGCATTTTGTTAACGATATTTACAGACTTCGAATGATTGGCACTGCTGCGGTAACATTGGCCTATATTGCATCAGGAAGGCTTGATTTGGGAGTTTACTATAAACCGAACTTTTATGATATTGCAGCTGGCGAGCTGATTATTGCGGAGGCCGGAGGAACGAAAAAGACTGCGGGAAATTATACGGTTTTTGGCCATCCGCAAACGGCGGAACAATTGATTGCTTTGCTCTCGAAAGCCGCCGAATAAAGCAGAAATTCCGGAAGTTTTTCTATCAGCAAGCAGAAAGTGATATATACCCTATTCTTGTTAAATCGGGAGCAATGCCTGTGCCTTTTCATTTGGCTGCAGGATTGAACGAACGATTTGCAATGAAAACATTCAAAAGGAAGTTTTACAGATGAAAAAGCAAATATTGTTAGTCGATGGCATGGCACTATTATTTAGAGGTTTTTATGCAACGGCATACAGGGGCAATTTTATGAAAACGAGCCAAGGAGTGCCGACAAATGGCGTGTATCAATTTTTGCGCTATTTTTTTAATGCGGTTCATACGTTTAAACCGACACACGTCATTTGTTGCTGGGATATGGGAAAGAAAACATTTCGGAACGATCTCTTTCATGCTTATAAAGCAAATCGGGCGGAACCGCCTGAAGAACTGGTTCCGCAATTCGAACTTGCTAAAGATGTTATGGAAGCTTTTAACGTCCCCAATATTGGAATGGAAAACTTCGAAGCAGACGACTGCATCGGCACATTAGCTCATCATTACGCACCTGAACATGAAGTGACGATATTAACAGGCGATCAAGATATTTTACAGCTTGTGTCCGAAGGAATTCGAGTTGCCATTTTAAAAAAAGGCCAAGGGAACTATGACCTATTTGATCATAGCAATTTTTATAAAAAAAAAGGAATCCTTCCAAGGCAAATCATTGATTTAAAAGGATTAATGGGCGATTCTGCCGATAATTATCCGGGCGTCAAAGGGATCGGCGAAAAGACGGCGCTCAAACTTTTAAAGGATTATGATTCCATTGACCAAATAGTTGAAAAAATCGATCATTTGCCAAAAGGAATCAAAACAAAAATAGAACAAAATCTAGATTTGATGTATTTGTCAAAAAACTTGGCTGAAATTAAATGCGACCTGCCAATCAGCTGCTCCTTAGATGACGCTTTATGGCATTATGATCAAAACAAAGCTGAAACAAAATTGATTGAGCTAGAAATCCGCAATCTTGCTCGATTTTTTTCATAATTACGGTTTTAACACAACTTTTATACAGCCGTCTTGCCGATTGTTAAATATTTCATATCCATGCGGCGCTTTGTCTAACGGTAGAGTATGTGTAATAATAACCGTCGGATCAAATTCTTCTTTTTCAATTTTTTCATAAATCTCCTGCATGTAGCTTCTTGCAGGAGCCTGCCCCGTTTTCAGCGTGACATTTCTGCTGAAAAATGGTCCTAATGGAAACATATTGTACAAACCGCCATATACTCCCGTAATTTGTACGGTCCCCCCTTTTTTCACCGCTTTTGTCGAAATTTGAATAGGTCCAAGTGTCCCTCCCTGCAATTTCAATTTCTGTTCGATGTATTCCAAAGGCGACTTTTTGCCATCCATCCCGACACAGTCAATGACAACATCCGCGCCCCCTTTTGTCACTTCTTTTAGCGTCTCGCCCATATCATCGTATTCCGTAAAATCAAAAGTTTCCGTACGATTCACTTTTTTGGCATGATCCAGCCGGTAGCCGATATAATCAACGGCAATGACGCGTTCTGCTCCTTTCATCCAAGCAAACTTTTGCGCCATGAGACCAACTGGACCGCATCCCAACACGATCACCGTATCTCCTTTTTTTACTCCTGCATTATCTACACTCCAATAAGCGGTAGGCAAAACATCAGATAAAAACAGCAATCTTTCGTCCTCCCATTCACAGCTCGGCGGGACGACAAACGGGGTATAATTCCCAAAAGGAACTCGCAGATATTCGGCTTGCCCTCCGGGATAGTTTCCATATTTCTCCGAATAGCCGAAATATCCTCCTGAATCGTAATGAGGGTTGGAATTATCGCACTGGCTATCTAAATGATGTTTACAGTAGTAGCACTGACCGCAAGCCACCGTAAACGGGAGCACAACGCGGTCTCCTTTTTTCACCTTCGTCACTTCAGAACCCGTTTCTTCTACAATCCCCATCGGCTCATGACCAATAATATATCCGATTGGGAGAGGAAAATTCCCTTGATATAAGTGCAAATCGGAACCGCAAATAGCAGTCGAAGTTATTTTTACAATAATATCCTGCGGATCTTGAATAACCGGGTCATCAACCTTTTTTACTTCAACACTTTGCCTTCCTTGATATGTAACAGCTTTCATCTAATTTACCTCCAAGTTATATTTTTCCTTGATTCACGAAAAAATTTATTCTATTGACTTTAACAATGTCTTTTTTACATTTTGTCAAATTAGATGTTTTATTCATTTTTTATATAAACTTATATAAACTATTAAGCGAAACTTGTAAAAAGACAATCCAACGATAAACAGATGATGTATCGGTTTTGGTAAAATGCGCCTTTTTCCCTAATACCAAAACACTAGCAATTATTTTATGAAGTTCTATAATGACTGAAAATATGAACAAAAAATACAAAACGGTTGCTTCCATACGTAAAGTATCCAAGGGAATCGCCGGACATTTAAAACAGGGACTGTCTCAAAGGGACAACTCAGAGGCGGAGTATTGTTTTTAACATGGAACGCCCCTTTTTCAATTATCGTTATTAAGATTGCAATACACCGATACTCCAAAAAAAAACTAAAAACCCCATGGGGGATTTTTAGTTCCTAAAGTAAAAGCCTTTAATCAGTTTTTAAATTCTCTGGACATTTTCCAGTTGTATGAACATTTATTTGCCGTATGCTTGGCAATTCATCACCGTATTGGCATTGAAGCATCCCATAACCTATGCCGCTTAAACCAATCATTAAGCCAATTGCCTCCACGCCTCTAGAGATTCCTCTATCAAACGAATTTTTTTGAAAATACGACAGCAGCTGATTTTTTGTTTTGGCAATATTTTGATTCAGGCTGGTATACCTGCCAGAGAATTGGCGCAAATTTCCAAATTACCAAAATCACCATGACAAAAATATTGCAGGATCCTTCCATTCTTATTCTTGATGAACCGACGAACGGATTGGATCCACAAAGAATTATAGATTTGAGAAAGTATTTAAGGCATCTGGCAGATGATCGAAAAAAACGATTTTAATTTCCAGCCACTTGTTATCAGAAATGGAATTGATTGCTGACCAGTATGGCATTATGCAAAACGGCGAGCTTCTGCAAATTCAAGAAAATGACCCCTCACAACAAAAAGTTCGCTACCTTCTTCAAATAAGCGGCCTTGCTTCGGAAAAATGTGCGTGAACCTGTATTTATTTCAGAGAAAACGGGAAAATCTCTATCAACAACCTTGTTTTCAATTTATTAACAATCCTTTTATTCAGCAGCCAGCATAACATCAACAAATTTCACCACATATCGCTTATTGTTTGTATTGCCCGGAACACACAATATTAAGTCTTCTTTATACACTATATCTTTTAACATAGCAATATCTCCCGCTTTAATACCAACAATGTCATTGCGATTTGCTGGTGAATAATAAACCTCTTTATATGGCAGCTTTTTCCCTTCGCTTAATGATTGAATGGGAATTAGCTGCCCATCTTTATTCATTTGATCAAAAAATTTTTTGTCAATAATTAAAACATCGACAGTCCCGGCAGCGATTTCTGCAATAATTTTTTGCAAACTTACTGCGGAATCCGGGTTATTTCCATCCGAAGAGTATGTGACCGCTTGAACAATCACTTCCTTTTCTTTTCTTTCATTTTTACTTAAAAGTTGTTTATTTAATGTTTCCTGTAATGTATAAGCATTTTCGCGATTGATCTGTTCTCCGGCAATCATAATTTGTAAAGCGCTATCTTTATGACTCATCCAAGAGTGAACAAATGAACCAATGGCAATGAAGGCAAATAAAGTCCCGATGATATGGAGTTTATAGTAGTCCCATATATACTCTATTTTTTCTTTTGCCGACATTGGTGCTAGTATTTCCTTCATGCTTTTTTTCATTTTCGACACTTCTTTCGTTGACAGAAAATGTTTTGTTCATGTCGCCCGAAGGCTGTTAGCAAAGGCTTGTCTATTTTTTAATATTAGCAATGGAAAATGGAATCGTGTCCAACTATTCAGAATATAAGCACAATACCATTATATCTGTCAATATCGAAAATATGAAACAGGGAAATTCTAATGCAAACATGAACGATATATTGCTATCTTAAATGGATCAAAACTCGCTTGTTTGGTCATGAAATATTTAAAACAACTTAGGTATACAATAATTTCCATATACTCCCAAAACCCAAATATAGATTTCCGGCTGCTTTTCAGTTGATCTTGCCGCTCTTCTTAACAGGCCAAGTCCTAATTATTGTGTAAAATTATACTCCCAGGCCAGTAAACCTAAATTCCCGGCCAATCCAACCGCTTCCTTTTTACACAAAATTCAGGACATAATCTTCTTAACAATCGATATTTTTTAAATTTCATTGATTTCTGCTCATTCTTTTATTTGGAAGGGACAGTTTTTTAAGCTTAGTCTTTTGTGTATCCATTACTTTTACCTTTACTTGGATGGATTGAATTCTATCCTTTGTTAAAAAAATTTTTTCAGCAAACCCATCCTCTCTATTCCAACATAAGAAAAAAATGGACATACTTTCTATTATTTAGTAATGAATGATTTCATCTTATTAAAAACAACCACATAAGTTTTTGAACACACCAGCATCGGAAAACAGAAAAGAAAAACGGACGTTTAAATCAACTTCCAGTTGGTTCTTTTGCATTTATAATTTTGCAATCAACTCATTAATCACCATTGAATATTGATAAACTCCTCCTGAAGCGCACCGGATTTGTTGTATCAAAACCTTTAGCATCACAACTAAAAATAAATGTGTGTCGCATCCTGTTTTTGAGAAGATTTTGGTTTTTTTCTTCTATTTCTAATATATTCCTAAAACAAAACTTCCTCAAACATTCCCTTCCCTTTTTTGACCATATTTCTTCCTTATATTCGTAGTAATTTCTCACACCTTCAGTAGACCATCAGATTTTTTCCACTGCAAAACATTCTTTCTCTTCATGATAAACATTTCAAACGCGGTTGTACATATTTCTTTTTATTTTTGGATCTGTGAAAAAAGGAAATGTTGATTTTTACAAAATATTGTTATAATAAAGGGAAAGTAACGCTTTGTCCGAGTGGCAAGGGTTGAATAAAGCTTTTTCAGCAATTTGCTTAAATTCTTCGGAGATTAAATCCAACTCAAAAAACAGATCTCATTATTGGCTGAAACGCTATGTTGATCTTGCTTCCCCTGCCGGAGGTCGAAAGATTGATAAAAAGGATCATCTTTCTAAGTTTCAACCTAATGATGTGTGTTTCACTTTAACTATCGTAATTTTTTATAAAGGGGGATAAAGTATGGCAAGGGAAGTGCAATTTGATGATGAGGGTGTCATTCTAAAACTAAAAGGAGCAACTGGACTATTTGCATTGAAATTCAACTTGAAAATGCCTTACAACACCATCAAGAATGTATATGTTGATTATTTTGATGCCCCCCAGTGGATGCTTCGGATGCCCGGAACTTCTTTTTCGGCATTAAATATTTTCGAGGGAAGTTTTAAATATGAAAATGAGTGGTACTTTCTTTCTTATGAGAACAGAGTTCCTCTGTTAATTATTGAATTGGAAGGACATGAAAAATATAATTATGTGATTTTCGAGATAGATGATCCTACTGGTGTTGCGTCAGAAATCCGCAAACGCATATAGAGAACTTGAATGATGATGTTGACGTTTTTAACCCATCTATTTCATATTTTTCGAACCTTTTCATCCACTCTTTTAACAAGAATTTCACAACTTGATACTACAATACAAAATTCATTCATGGGGTACTTTCCATCTTGATAACAAGCAAAACTTTCAGTAGCACACCATTTTATTGACATAGAAAAACTCCCCCTAACCTGTCTACCAGTGAAGGGGAGCAAATATTTTAAGACAGCCTTTACTTTTTCTTAAAAAATTATTACATCCATTCTTTTTGTTAGGATTATTGTTTTGCGCCAAATGATGACTTATTATGAGCGGGCCATGTTGCCCGTTTTTTATTTGTTGCAATGATGTAAACGGCGGCAACTGCGATCAAGACTGCAATCAAGGAACCGAGATTAAATATTCCCTTTTCGGAGTACCATGCAATCGAGTATCCAATCGAACCGGCCATTAAAGCATAATACGTAAATGGGAGCAATGTTTTTCTAATAACTGCTCCTTCTTTTCCTACCAACCCGACTACTGCCGAAGCAGCGACGACATTGTGTACACAAATCATATTCCCAGCCGCACCACCTACCGCCTGAAGGGCAACAATCCAAGTGGGATCAACACCAATTTGTGAACCTACATTATATTGAAATAAAGAAAACATCATATTACTGACCGTGTTGCTGCCAGCTATAAAAGCGCCCAGTCCACCAATAAATGTGGAGAAAAAGGGCCAATAATTGCCCGCCAGCGCTGCTACTCCGTTCGCCAATTCAATTGGCATTTGATCATAACCTGCAGCACCGCCACCTGAATTTAAAAACACTTGAACCATTGGAACGGTAAAAATTAGCGCGGTTGAAGCTGAGATCATCGTTTTCCCTGAATGCATCCAAGCACGTTTGTATGCGCTTCCATTCATTCCGTGAATAAAAAAGGTAATCAGTGACACAACAATAAAAATTGTTCCTGGTGAATAAAGCGGTTGAAAGCTAGCCGTAATATTTGTTCCAAACATATTCCGAATCTCAATCGTCCACGCTTGCAGCCATCCGCCGATTGGAAGCGATTTCAACCTGGTCGCCACTAAAAACAAGCCAACTAAAATATACGGAGTCCAAGCGCGAATCATGCTCATCTTGCCGTTCTTGTGTGCGATATCTTTAATCTCAATTTTTCCTATCCAATCCGGATCCCATTTAGACTTTTCTTCAAAATCCCATACTTCTTCTTGAGATGGCATTAAAAAACCTTTTTTCGCAGCGGCAATAACGATTGCTAATCCGACCAAGCCGCCAACCATGGAAGGAAATTCAGGGCCAAGGACATTGGCAACGATGAGATATGGTATCGTCATTGTAAAAGCCGCAAACAAGGCAAATTTCCAAACTTTAATTCCTTCAGAAAACGACTTGTTTTTTCCAAAAAATTTGGTCATTAGGGCTACAACAAATAATGGAACAAGAGTGCCCGTTATCATATGAAGAATAGCAACTTTCGCTCCAATCGAAGTGACCAACGACAGCAAGTTATCAGTAATCGTTGCATCAGCGGATAATCCTGATTGTACGCCGACAAGAATCGGTGTGCCGACAGCACCGAATGAAACGGGTGTGCTTTGAATGACCATGCCCGCCACAACGGCTGCCATCGCTGGGAATCCTAATCCTACTAATAATGGAACAGCAACCGCAGCTGGCGTACCAAAGCCTGCGGATCCTTCAATAAACGAACCAAATAACCATGCGACAATAATTACTTGAATGCGCCGGTCTGGAGAAATATCGGTGAACCCTTGCCGAATTGTTTTAATTCCCCCACTTTCTTGCAAAGTATTTAAAAGCAAAATGGCGCCAAAAATGATGTACAATAGTGTAGCAGCTACAACCAAACCATTTATGGAGGCAGCTATTACATTGGCTGCTGATACTTTCCAAACAAAGAGCGCAAGTATGACGGCCACAACATATGAAATCGGCATCGCTTTGCTAGCTGACCACCGTAACCCAACCAAGAAAATTCCGACGATTAAAATTGGAAGAAGCGATAAAAAAGCCAACAATCCAGTACTCACAAGAGATTTTCCCCTCCCTTATTCAAAATGTCATTCACCCACATGAATGGAAAATCATTGTACACTCATTATACCTTTTATTTTTTTAATTATCAATATTTTCTGAATTTTTTATCATTAACTAATTCCTTTGTTATGTAATAATCAAACCCTTGCCCTATTTGAAAAGTTGGAGCGAAATCCAATTCAAATAAGGCGAAGGTATTACTCAAGCATATTCAACAAAACCAAGCCGAGCAGAAATTTGCTTTCCTATTTCAATCATCCGCGGCTGAAGTTGTTTGAGCCTCTCATCTGTCATTCGAATGGTTGGTCCTGATACGCTCACGGCAGCAATGACCTTCCCCAAATGATCAAAAATTGGGGCAGCAATACAACGAATCCCATATTCGTTTTCTTCTAAATCTAGTGCATATCCTTGTTGTTTTACTCGAATGAGCTCTTTCAAAAATGCATCCTTATTCGTAATCGTATTTTTCGTATGCATCGGCAACCCTTTTCTGTCAAGGATGTCTAAAACGACACTTGACGGCAAATTGGCGAGAATGGCCTTTCCTACAGAGGTGCAATGCATTGGGGCACGTTTTCCGACTTTTGAATGCATGCGCAGCGTTTCATTTCCTTCCAATTTTTCAATATAAACGACTTCCCCTTGGTCATAAACAACCAGATGGATGACTTCGTTCGTCTCATTTTCTAATTTTTGCAGGAAAGGTTTTGCTTCTTTGCGAAGATCAATCGATTCTAATAGCTTCGAACTGATTTCCAAAAATTTATACCCCAGTTTATATCGTCCTGTTTCGGAATCTTGTTCAATATAGCCGTACCGGGCAAGTGTAGATAAGATTCGATACACGGAGCTTTTGTTGATATCTATCTGATTGGCAATCTCTGTGACGCCTAAACCTTCTTTTTTTAAGCTGACAAGTTGAATAATGTCCAACGCCCTGCTTACAGACTTGACCATATTGTCTCTTTCCACAGCCGTTCACCTTCTAAAATCTTGGCGGAATTTGCTAGAGTGCAAATTCCGCCATATAAATTTTCTTGATTCCCTTATATTATGACAGGAAGAACAAAAACTGCCAAGTTCTTTCTGTTCCATTATTCACTTTATCATTTGAATACTAAGATTGTTTCCTTCATAACGTGTTAACACGTTTTTTTGCAGCAACAACGGTATTTTTTAATGTGCCGATTCCTTTAATTTCGCATTCAATTACATCTCCTGCTTGAACAAAATCGGCTCCAACCGGACTTCCTGTTAAAAGGACATCACCGGGTTTAAGTGTCATGACAGATGATAAATAGGAAATCATTTTCCGAATGGAAATAATCATCAATTCCGTTGAACTATCTTGTTTTTTAACACCGTTCACCTTTGCTTCAACATGAATGCGAAATGGATCAAGTTCTGTTTCAATGACAGGGCCAAGGGGGGTAAATGTGTCAAACGATTTACCGATTGTCCAATGGCCGTCTTCATGGAAAAACTGCGGCGCCGTTACGTCGTTGCCCACCGTGTACCCAAATACATAATTCAATGCTTCTGATTCCGGCACCATTTTCGCTTGTTTGCCGATGACAATTGCCAGCTCAGATTCAAACTTTACCCTGTCTATTCCCTCTGGAATAACAATCTGTTCTTCAGGACCAATAACGGATGATGTTGGTTTAAAGAAAAAGACGGGAATCCCCGGCAATTCACGGGGAAGATCCTCCATTCGGGCGACGTAGTTGGCTCCGATTCCTATGATTTGATTGGGTACAAGTGGGGAAAGCCATTTTACATCATTGGCGCAATATTCATCTCCAGTATATTTCCAATCACCGAAAAGATCTCCGCTAATTTCCTTTATAACCCCATCATGGATGACGCCTTTTATATGTTTGCCTTCTATTGAAAATCTGGCAAATTTCATCCTAAAACCCCCTTCAAACAGCTTCATTTTTTTTTTTTGGACTGATCATTTTACGGGCCACTCCTGTCTCAATCGCTGCTTGGGCTACCGCCTCCGCAACAGCTTCAACAACCCTCTTATCAAATGGATGGGGGATCACGTAATCATTTGTAAGACGGCAAGGTTCGACCAAGTTGGCAATTGCATAAACCGCCGCCAGCTTCATCTTTTCGTTTATCTCTGAAGCATGCACCCGAAGCGCTCCTTTAAAAATTCCGGGAAAAGCGAGGACGTTGTTGATTTGATTCGGCAAATCGGAACGACCTGTCCCCACGACTGCCGCCCCGGCTGCTTTTGCAGGCCCCGGCATGATTTCCGGGATCGGATTAGCCATAGCGAAGATGATCGCATCTTTATTCATAGACGCCACCATGTCAGGAGTTACTGCTTCAGCGACCGAAACACCTATAAACACATCGGCTTTTTTAATAACTTCCGCCAATGATCCCTTTTCTTTGTTTATATTTGTCATTTTCGCAACCGACTCTTTCATTGCATTCATCCCATGTTGACGGCCATCATAAATTGCGCCTTTTGAATCGCACATGATAATATTTCCAACACCCAAACTTACAAGCAATTTTGTAATGGCGATTCCGGCAGCCCCAGCGCCATTGACAACCACTTTGATGCCGTTCATTCTCTTGTTTACAATTTTTAGTGCATTGATCAGCCCTGCGGCTGTGACAATTGCGGTTCCATGTTGATCATCGTGAAAGACCGGAATGTTCATTTCCTCTTTTAACCGTTCTTCAATGATGAAACAATTCGGTGCGGAAATATCTTCTAAGTTGATTGCTCCAAATGTCGGTTCCAATGATTTCACCGTTTGAATGATTTGCTCAAGACTCTGAGTGTTTAAACAGATGGGAAAGGCATCAATGTCCGCAAACGCCTTAAATAAAGCTGCTTTTCCTTCCATGACCGGCATCGACGCTGCACCGCCAATGTTCCCTAAACCTAAAACAGCAGACCCATCTGAAATGACTGCTACTAAGTTCCCTTTCATCGTATAGTCATAAATTTTTTCAGGCGCTTCATAGATTTCTTTACACGGCTCTGCAACCCCCGGAGAATAAACCAAGCTCAAATCATTGGCATTTTCCACAGAAACTTTAACACCAACATTTAACTTTCCTTTCGCGCGTTTATGAACTTCCAGCGCCTTTTCCCGAAGGTTTTTCATACATTCAACTCCTTCATTATAAAACTTTTCATTCATAACCAAAGCCGCGGTTTTTGTGCATGGAAGATGTAGCTTTTAAATAGAAGGCACCCTTTGGTAGGATGCCTTCATGATGAGAAGTTATTGTTTTACAGCATATTTTGCTTTTGCTTCAAGACGGCGGCGATGCAAAATCGGTTCTGTGTAGCCGTTAGGTTGATCATAACCTTTAAATACGAGGTCACACGCAGCTTGAAATGCAACGGAACGGTCATAATCTTTTGACATCGGGCGGTAGCCAGGTTCATTTTCATTTTGCTTGTCGACTATTTTCGCCATCCGCTTCAGTGTTTCAAGAACTTGTTCTTTCGTAACAATGCCGTGATGCAGCCAGTTTGCGATATGCTGGCTTGAAATCCGCAACGTTGCCCGGTCTTCCATCAAAGCAATATTATTAATATCCGGAACTTTTGAACAGCCGATTCCTAACTCCACCCAACGAACAACATATCCTAAAATTCCTTGTGCATTATTATCTAACTCTTCTTGTATTTCTTCAGGGGTCCAATTCGGGTTTTCTGCAACCGGAATTTGTAAAATTTCATCGCGGAGATCTTCAATCGTTTCAGCCAATTTGTTTTGGACATCTGTTACATTTACTTGGTGATAATGGAGAGCATGCAATGTAGCCGCTGTTGGTGATGGCACCCACGCAGTATTGCCGCCTGCTTTTAGATGGCCAATCTTTTGCTTGAGCATTTCCGCCATCATGTCCGGCATTGCCCACATGCCTTTTCCGATTTGCGCACGGCCTTGGAAGCCGCTTTGTAAACCGATATAGACGTTTGAGCGTTCATAGGCTTGCAGCCATTGAGATGTTTTCATGTCATTTTTCCGAATCATCGGACCTGCTTCCATTGATGTATGGATTTCATCGCCAGTTCGATCCAAAAACCCTGTGTTAATAAATACAACACGATCTTTTACTTCCCGAATACAAGCTTTCAAGTTCAAAGTTGTGCGCCGTTCCTCATCCATCACACCAATTTTCAGCGTATTCCGTTTTAATCCCAGCAAATCTTCGACGCAGTTAAATAGCAAGTTGGCAAACGCCACTTCCTCAGACCCGTGCATTTTAGGTTTTACAATGTAGATCGAACCTTTCCTGGAGTTTTCAAATTTGCCATTTCCTAAAAGGGAATGTTTAGCAATCAAACTTGTTACAACCGTATCCAATATTCCTTCGTGGATCTCTTCTCCCTCTCCAATGAGCACTGCACTATTTGTCATCAAATGCCCAACGTTACGGATGAGCATAAGTGAACGACCTGGGAGAGTGAACTTTTCTCCTGTTTTGGATGTGTATGTTCTGTCAGCATTAAGCGTACGTGTAATCGTTTTATCGTTTTTTGTAAAAGTAGCTGTCAAATCTCCTTTTATGAGGCCAAGCCAATTGCGATAAACAAGCACTTTGTCTTCCGCATCCACTGCCGCCACAGAATCTTCGCAATCCATAATCGTTGTAACAGCCGCTTCCAATAGAATATCTTTAATTCCCGCATCGTCATGTTTTCCAATTGGATGGCTTCGATCGATCTGGATTTCAATATGAAGACCGTTGTTCTTCAATAAAATGGCAGATGGTTTATCCGACTCTCCTCTGTAGCCTACGAACTTTTCTCTTTCTTTAAGAGCGGTTGTCTTGCCATTCATTAAAGTGACAAGCAAATTCCCGTCTTCAACTGCGTATTGAACAGCGTCGCGGTGGGAATGTTCTTGCAACGGCACTACTTCATCAAGGAAGTTTTTCGAAAAGGCAATGACTTTTTCCCCGCGAATCGGATTATACTCTCCTTTTCGTTCAGCCCCATCTTCTTCGCTGATGACATCCGTTCCATAAAGAGCGTCATAAAGGCTTCCCCATCGGGCATTGGCGGCGTTAAGAGCGTACCGTGCGTTATTAATCGGCACTACTAACTGCGGCCCGGCTTGTAGAGCAATTTCGTCATCGACATTTTCTGTTGTAATCTTAAAGTCTTCCACTTCTTGTTCTAAATAGCCGATTTCCCGCAAAAATGATTTATAGGCTTCAAAGTCGAATTTGTTGCGATGTTCTTTGTGCCATTCGTTGATTTTTTGCTGGATTTCATCACGACGCTTAAGCAAATTTTTATTAATAGGTGTCAGTTCATAAACAAGGTTCTCAAACTGAAGCCAGAATTCATCTTTTTCCACACCGCTTCCCGGCAATGCTTCATTGTTGATAAAATCATACAAATTTTCAGCTACTTGCAAATTGCCGACTTTTACATAGTTTGTTTTCATGGCCACAATTCCTCCTTTAAATGTTATAATTGTTGTTTGTTATTACGAAACACTGTTTCGTAATTGCTTAAAAAAAGGATAACATGATGATGGAATCATTTCAATAATTTTCTTAAAATTCTTTTTTATGATGCTGTAACAGATTTCCCCTCTTTTTTCACTTCCAAACAACGTCCCGGAGTTGGGAAGAGCTTCCCGGCATTTAATAAATTTTTCGGATTAAATACTTCCCGAATATCCGTTTGCGCCGCTATTTCTTCGTCGCTAAAAATGAAGCGCATCTCTTCTCTTTTCTCGATCCCTACTCCATGTTCACCTGTAATCGATCCGCCGGCATCTGCACATACTTGCAAACAGGCGCTGCCAGCTTTTAAAGCCTTTTCTGTTTCGCCCGGTTTTCTGGCATCAAAAAGTACAAGCGGGTGCAGATTGCCATCGCCAGCATGAAAGATATTTGCGATGCGCAGACCATACTCTCGGCTGATTTCGTGAATTCTGTTTAACACTTCGGGTAATTTGCTGCGGGGAATCACACCATCCTGAACTAAATAATCAGGAGAGATCGCCCCCATTGCGCCAAATCCAGTTTTGCGGTTTGCCCACCATCTAGCTCTTTCCTCTTCACTTTGTGCCACTTTTACTTCTCGAACATGATTTCTCTTGCAAACTTCTAAAATTTGATGGATTTGCTCGTCTATACCTGCGGATATTCCATCCACTTCAATGAGCAAAAGCGCTTCAATGTCTTTTGGATGGCCGACAGGAAACGCTGCCGCTTCAACCGCTTCTATTGCTGTTTGATCCATCATTTCAAGGGCTGCTGGTACAATTCCGGCAGAAATAATGTCCGATACGGCTTGACTGCCATCCGCAACGTTGTCAAAATAAGCGAGCACCGTTTGCTTTGCTTCCGGGTTTTTTAAAATACGAACCGTTATTTTCGTCACAATTCCTAAAGTTCCTTCTGATCCTGTTAAAAGTCCTAATAAATCATAGCCCGGTGCATCAGGTATTCCATCCTTGCCTATTTCAATGACTTCGCCATTTGGCAATACCACTTCAAGCCCTAAAATGTGATTTGTCGTCACACCATATTTTAGACAGTGTGCACCGCCCGCATTTTCACCGACATTTCCGCCGATGGTGCAGCAATATTGGCTTGATGGATCAGGCGCATAATAATATCCTTTGACCGAAATGGAGTTCGTCAGTTTTAAGTTGACAAATCCAGGTTCCACTACTGCACGCCTGTTTTCAAAATCAACGCTGATAAGGCGTTTCATTTTTACAAGACTAATGATTACTTCCCCATTCAACGGGATCGCCCCGCCGCTGAGACCAGTTCCGGCGCCGCGGGCAAGGAACGGCAAATCATGTTCGTGGCAATATTTCACAATTTTTGCGACTTCTTCTGTATTATTCGGGAAAACGACTGCCCTCGGCAAACGGCGATGAATGGTAAAGCCATCGCAATCATAAGCTAATAAATCTTCTTTTTTATACAAGATGGAACGGTTTCCGCCAACAATGTTTGCAAGGTTTTTTATATGTTTGTCATTTGTTCTCATCCCTTTTAGAGACATTCCTCTCCCTCCTTTAACCGATCTTCTTTTTGGTACGCCCAATCCAGCAGCTGTACGGTATGAACAATTTTTTGATTTCTTCCGTTTTTTTGAACACCCATCGCCATCTGCAGCATACAGCCGGGGTTGCCCATTACAATCATTTCTGCTTCTTCAGGGACATTCTTCATTTTGCTATCAAGCACTTCTTTAGCCATCTCCGGATTTGTTATATTGTAAATGCCAGCACTGCCGCAGCATCGGTCGGCATTTGCCATTTCAACCATTTCGACCCCAGGTATATCAAGAAGAAGGCTGCGAGGTTCGTCACGAATGCCCTGCCCATGAGCTAAATGGCATGCATCATGATAGACAACACGAGTCTTGATTTCGGCGATGGGCCTTTTATAACCAGTGTCATAAAGGTATTTTGAAATGTCTTCCACCTTTTTTGAAAATGTTTCAGCTTTTTGGCGCCAAACGGGGTCTTCACGGAACAGCTCCGGATATTCTTTTAACATACATCCGCAACCGGCAGAATTTACAATTACTTTTTCAGCATGTTGGAATGCTTCAATATTTTGTTTCGCTAATTTTCTCCCCATTTCCCGGTCGCCTGCATGAACATGAAGAGCCCCGCAGCAAGTTTGATTTTGCGGAATCATAACGTCATTTCCATTTCGAGTTAACACGTTAATGGTTGCTTCATTAATTTCGCTGAACATGACATCCATTACGCAGCCAGTTAAAAACGCAACCGTACGCTTCGTTTCTCCTTTTGCTTTAATGACTTTTTCATGTTTGTACTTTTTTCGCACAGGCTTTTTCACTTCCGGCATGATCGCTTCCATTTCAGCTAAATGCTGCGGTATGATATTGATCAGCCCTGTTTTACGGACAAACGTTTGCATACCGCTTTTTTGATACAATTTCAACACATTTCCTAACGTGTACAAGCGATTGTGGTGCGGAAACAAACTATGCAAAAACAGATGGCTGACCGCCTTTTTCCAGCCTTTTAACGGCATGGCTTGGCGAATTTGACCGCGCGCTTCTTCTATCAATCCCCCTACATCGACGTCCGCAGGACAAGCGGTAGTACAAGCGCGGCAATCAAGACAAGCAAAGACAGGATCCATAAAATGTTCGTTCACTTCAAGCTTTCCTTCTGCGACTGATTTAATCAAATGGACGCGTCCGCGGGGAGAATGCTGTTCCTGACCCGTGATCTCATAAGTGGGGCACGATTCTAAACACATACCGCAATGGACACAATCCGCCCATTTGTTTTCATCAGGCGGATCATTCCAAAGGTAATTGCTGAAGCTGTTGGTTTGGCAGGCTGGTTCTTTGATAAGATTACTTTCATTTAATCCCATATTTAAATCCCTCCCACAAAACGTTTCGGATTGAGAATGTTGTTCGGATCAATCTTTGTTTTGATTCCTTTGAAAAGAAAGAAATATGGAGGTTTTTCCCCCCAAACCTCTATTTTCTGGCGTAAAATAAACGGCAAATGTTTAATGACGGCATACCCATTGAGCTGCTTGACAAAATTCCTTAATTGCTGAATTGCTGAAATAACGTTTTCGCTGCCGCCTCTTAAAACGATTTGACACAATCCGTGGCCTAATCCACCGTGGGCTTCGATAAGCAAATTGTGCGTATCCTGTAATAAATGGCTTTCCCTAATAACTTTTAGGACATCTAAATTGACAACTCCGATTTTCAATACTGCTTCAGTCTCCCCTGTCAGATTAGACACCCTGCCATTCGGGCTGATTGTATAAAAAGATTGCCAAAACTTGCGTGCTTCCTCTTGAGCAAGAATGGTCATTTTCGTTTTAGGAGGCTGAATGCTTTTTAGAAAAGATTCTTGGTAATGAACCGAACTTTCATTATCTTCAAAACTAATGGCCAATGTATAAAATTTTTCACCCGTTAGCTTTTCAGCCAAAGACGGACTTATCAGCTCCAGTGAGACAGGTTCCATCTGCGAATCTAAAAACGCTGCGGCAAATGATCGCATTTCAGCAAAATTTCCTTCTGTAAATGATAAAAGAACAACGCTTTCATACTTTGGCAAAGGACGGAGTTTTAAAGTGATTTCCGTCAAAACCCCCAAAGTGCCCATGGAACCGACAAAAAGTTTGTTCATATCATATCCGGCGACATTTTTTACGACCTTTCCGCCTGTTCGGATGACCTTGCCATTTGGATAAACAACTCGAAGCCCGATGACTGCATCTCTGGCGGATCCATATGCCAAACGTTTGGGACCGCTTTCATTTGCGGCGATAATACCGCCGATGGTCGCATAATCCGGCCAAGCAGGATCTAGAGATATTTTTTGGTTATGTTCTTGTAAGTACCGCTGCAATTCATGAAATGGTGTACCTGCTTTCACTGTTAATGTCATATCTCCCACTGTATGCTCGACGATTCCTTTTAGATTTGCTAAGGAAAGCAAAATATCAGCCGAATCAATTAGACCGCCAAACCCCCGCTTTGTTCCTCCACCCACAACGGAAACGGTTTTCCCATTTTTGTTTGCATATTGCAAGATGTGTGAAATTTCGTTTTCAGTTATTGGATAGACGGCGACTTTCCCGCCATTTCCAAGTGGATGACCTTCATTTTCCTTAACTTCCATTTGACTTTCGGGGAAAACATCTTTTAATTCTGTGTACAACTCTCCTTGGAGCAAATCAAGCACCTCCTATGTTTTGTAATAAGAAACATCGTTTCTATAAATGCGCAAAAAAACAAGCGTTTTAAATAATTTTCTTTCAATCGACAGCAACACTTTTCTTATTAGATATGTTATATGTTTACAATTATTAAAACACTCTTATGGAGATTTTTCAATGAATTTTTTGAATTTACAAAAAATAAGAAAAATAAAATTCTATTAAACTTGCCGTACGTTAAGATGATCTGATGTATAGCCGCCCTATCTTTTTTCTCCCTGCCAAAATCCAATCAACGAAAAAAAGAGACTGAATTGAAAAAGAATTTTTTTATGGTTCTTTCCAAACAGCCTCTTTTCCGGAGCAAAAGATTTTCCGCTGCCGCTTGTACCATATGATCTTACGCTTGTTGTTTTGCCCCATCTGGCAGCCTCTACGATAAAGAAAAACAGGAATTCAGCGCACCGACCGCTCGAAAATTTCAATGACAAACGAATAAAAAGAGCAACTGGACAATCGTTTATCGAATTGCATGCAAAACATCCCCTTCCGAACGCAGCAGAAGGGGAAGCTCTCCATAAAGGCATTTTTAAGGATACGTCGTTTGTTTAATATGCACCTCGAATGTATTGGTGAACCTCTTCTTGATAAAACTTGGCTAAAGCGTTCTTTTCTTCATCGGTAAAAGAAGGCACTTCGAGGGCTTTTAAATTGTCTTCCACTTGATTTGCATTTTTAAAACCTGGAATGACAGCAGTGACGGAATCATGATCAAGAATCCAGCGCAATGCAGCTCTTGTCATATTTCCTCTTCCATCTGCAATCCATCTCAGTTTTTCACTTAGTTCAACACCTTTTTCAAATTCTATGCCAGCAAACGTTTCACCGACGTTGAATTGCTCTCCGTTGCGGTTGAAATGACGATGATCGTCTCGTTCAAAAGCCGTTTCTTTTGTAAATTTTCCGGTTAACAAACCGCTTGCAAGCGGAACACGGGCTAAGATTCCGACGCCTTTTTCTTTGGCAAGCGGCAGCAGCGTTTCCAGCGGTTTTTGCCGGAAAAGATTAAAGATTACTTGCAACGATTTGACATTCGGGTTTTGCAAACAATAAAGCCCTTCTTCCACCGTTTCTACGCTGACGCCGTAATAGCGGATTTTCCCTTCATTTTGCAGCTTGTCCAACACATGAAATACATCGCTATTTTTTAGCATGTCGAACGGAGGACAGTGGATTTGGTACAAATCAATCCGTTCCCGGTTCAATCGTTTTAAACTTCCTTCCAAAAAGGATCTGACAGACCGTTCAGAATATGTTTCTTTATCATGGATATCTCCTTTTCGGCAAAATTTCGTGGCAATATAAATTTCATCTTCCTTTCCTTTTGTCGCTTTTGCCAACAGCTCTTCACTGTGTCCATCGCCATATACATCCGCCGTATCAAAAAAATTGACCCCTGCGTCCATTGCACGGCGAAGACCTGCTAATGCGTCTTCATCACTCGTTTTTCCCCAAGCTCCGCCAATGGCCCACGTGCCAAAACTTAATTCACTAATCAAAAGCTCTGTGTCTCCAATACGACGATAATTCATCAGAAATCCCCCAATTGAAAATATTTTTTTCAAACCCATCCATTTCATTTTATTGAAAACGCTTTATTGATAGCAATAAAAAGGCTCGGGATTTAAGCCATGGAATAATTTTGGATGCAACTTCTTCTTTCCCTGCAAGCAGAATGCTCCAAACAGATTCACACTTTATCTGTTAAACCATTTCCGAACAATTTTGGTTTCGTGTCTTTCTACTTTTATTCCGTTAGCTCTGAATCGGAAAATAACGTTCAATCCATTTTGCTAATAACTCCCGCAATTCATTCTCACCGACGAGAATATCAGAACCTTCCTGATCGTCTGGATAAAGCTCCAAAAAATATCCATAATCAGTATTAAATAACCGTTTGTTTAAATCGCTGCCCGGGTATACGCAAACAACCTCATCAATAATATTATGTTTAATGTTGCCTAAAGAATCAGTGTATTTGATGCCTCGGTATTCATCCATTTGCTCCATTGTTGAAGTCGAGCCGTTTTCTTGATAGATATTAAATAATGGACGATACTTAACTTCCAGCACAAAAGAAGAATGATAAACTTTTTGACGATCACATATTTCATATAAATCTATTTTGATATCTGGTTTTTTTCGAAACTTTGTACTGAAAAAATGCTTGTTTTTCTCAATCGCCAGTTTTGAATTAAGTTCCATCTCATCATTATAGATAACCTCAATAAAACAACGTCCGTTCACTGAATTCAGACTAATTGCTGTTCCATCTGCTAATCCGTCCTTATATAAGGAAAATTGTAATTGGTCATTTAAATCAAATCCACTAGGAAAATGGAAATTCAAAGACTGCAAACATTCAATAACAACAAAATAAACAAAATATTCATACAATACATAGGTCGGTTTATAAACTGGGAGAAGCCATTCTTCTGTTTGATGAACATTTGGCTGATAGTTTAATTGTTTCCAAATCTTATCAAATAACAAATAACTTCTTTTTCGAATATTTGTTTTTTGTTTCATTTGATTTGGGTGCACCGATTTCCAAAAAGGCTTCTCTAGAACAGCTTGAAGTCGATTCCTCGATTTTTTCACTTCATCGATGATTTTCGATAACTGTTTTACCTCTTCCACATACTTTTCAAGTCGCTTTTCAAGCTGATGGCAGGTACTTTCCATTTTCTTCTTGCTTGAAATTGTAATGGCTTTTGTATAAAGAGTATTTTCTAATTCTTCTTTGATTTTTATTAAATCGTATTTCGTTTCTTCTATCATTTCCCTTTGTTTAGATAAATATTGATTTAATTCGATTTTTCCTCTTTCCAATCTTTTTTGCAAATCAATAATTTTCGCCTTGATCATGCGATTATTGGCTGTATCTGTAGTTATGAAATATTTTCGATTTAAATATTTTGTTTGTTTGAAAAGAAAGCCCTTTGGACTGTTTTGCCACTTAATGCTATTTGAATCAATATGTTTCGGAATATTTTCAATCATATAATCATGAACCACGTTCGATTCGCTCTCTTTTTGAATATTTTCTAAAGTAGCGAGTAATCTTTTCTCGACTTTCTCATACCATTTATAAAATGTTGCAAAATGGCTATTTTCCAAAAATGATTTTGCACCAAAACCACGGCTAAAATTCATTAAATCTTCTGTGATGCCTTGTATTTTTTCATTCAACAGTTGATGAATTTTTTTTAATTGGTTGACCGTGATATTTTTTGGTTTAATGGAAAACGCTCCATAAAATGATTTCGATTGATAGCGAACTTCAAAAATATAAGTTCCACACCGCCAAGGATAAATGGCCTCCCCGCTCTCATCGTACAAAACTTTTTTGTTGATTTGGTTATTTAAAACAAATTGATCGCAAAAATCCTTCTCTTCATCGGAGAACACTTTGTTCCAAATGACCTCAATTTCTATACCGTTATCTTCACTATCCATAGCAATTGCCAATGTTTTGTATTCCTCAATTTCATATTCACACTCCAGAACATTTTTTAGATCTGAAACTAAATGATGAATTGCCTTTTTGTTGTTTCCTATCAATAAGTACAATCGAAAAGGGAATATTTGTTCCTTATCTGCAACTAAATAATTATTGAACGAACCCATAAATCATCAACTCTTTTGCTTTTTGTTTAACAAACTTAATTGAATTAGTGAAATCGGATACCTTCTGACCAGCCTCCGATTTTAAAATTTTAACTAATGCGCCTTCTTCATATTGCTGTTCATCTCCATACGTTCCCACTAACGGGCCAACAAATGTATCAATTCCTTTAATTTTTGGCAAAATGCGTTGAACAACTTGAAAATCAAAAGCTTCTCTTCTTGAAATCATCGTTTCTCCCTTTTCATTGACAGGCAAATTAGCAATAAATCTTGCAATTCCATTGACCGTTCTAAACGAAATGCCTTTCTGTTTATCATACATTTGAAGCAATTCATGAATCTGGTCAAGCAATGCTAATTCCTCAGTTGTCAAGAGGTCCAACAAGTCATCACCGTAACTGGAATGTTTTAAAAATGCTTTATTAACAATATTTAAGGGTTCAACTTCTTTTACTTTTTCGTACTTTTTATAATCGTTTTTAATTCCCGTAAAGCTTCTTTTCCTGGGATAAATGACATTTGCTCTGTCTAACAAACGATTAGAAAAGTCTGTTGTCGTTTCATCAAAATTTACTGTTCCGACAAAAATGATATTATTATGAATTTTAATTTTGGATTTGTATTCCCCATTAATGCATCGATCTTGTTCACTGAAGATTCTCAAATATCTTTCTTCCTCACTAAGTTCTAATAAAGAAATAAATGGGCTAAACCAGTGTTCAACTTGCGATAAATTCATCTCATCAAAAACTACCATATAAATGCGATCAGGATGCTTTTCTGCTTCTAACAATAGGCTGACCAACCCTGTTTCACTTTCATGGTAAACACCTGTTGAGGGGTTTAAAAAGCCTAATACATCGTTCGGTTCTTTATATGACGGGGAAACGGGGATAATCAACATTCTCTTACTCATTTCAAGCCCTAAAGTTTCTCCGTAAATTTTTGCCAACTTCGTTTTGCCTGTACCGGACATTCCCCCGATAATGGTCAGCATGTTTGTTTTTACGCTGACATGAAACGAAATAATATCTTTTTCGTCATAGAATAAACGATATTGGTTTTGCGCTTTTTCAATGAATCGCTGTAAAAATTCATATTCTTCTTTATTAAATGCACGATTGACATTCTGATCTGTGTCATGTTCTTCATTTTCAACTTCCATTCCATCATCCGGCTCAGAATAAGAAAATTGCTCAATCAAACTTTTTCCTTTCTCATTTACTTTGTCTCGCAAGCTAAACCACTGATCAGATTCGATAAAAAATAAATCATTGTCAATCCTTGCATGAACAATTTCAGAAAATTCATCTTCCATCTCAATGAATCGGACATCTGCTGCATCTTTCTGTGAATAAGTTGTAGGGTTGTTTGATTTGTTCAATGATACTTGGTATAACGTTCCTTCAAAATAAATAAACTCAGGCTCATCAAAAATATTTGGGTACGAACTGAGTGTAATGGGATATCCTTTTTTGATTAATTTCATCTCCAAATCCTTTTTGGTTTCGTCCATTTTTAGCTGCGGACCGGGAATCAACACATATTTTCTCCCTGGTTCGATATTTTCTATTTTCACAATATCGACATATACAAATTCAGGTTTGGGATCAAGCTTAAAAACAAGGAGCTTCCCTTCTAACAGTTTTTTGACTCTTTCAAGTCTTTCAAAAAACACTAGATTATCGTAATCTATCATTTCATTAAATAGCTTCCTATTCTGCTTGCTGCGGGTATTGCCAGTTAAAATTTTGTTTTGAAAAGAAAAATGATTGGATATTTCATTAGGTATCGGCGATAAACACTTTATATAAAATTGAATGTCCTCATTATATTCATCTTTGTATTTTAATGCTTCATCCAGTAATGTTCCTGCTAATTCACTATCTGAAACTAGTCTACCGACAAAATAGGCATCTTTTAATTTTCTTTCTACTTCCGGATTCATTCTAGTTAACAACCTCATAACGCAATTCCCCCTCTAAATATGAGATGATCGATCTGATAATTTTTTGTGTTCCTTGACTGACTAATCGGTATTGATTTTTTAGACCGCTTTTTAATAGTTTTTCAATTTTAAATATATCTTTAGTTGGAATACCGTCCGTGACGATAAAAATAAGCTCATTTCCAACTTCTTTTAACTGGTTTGAAAACTGTTCAATTGACTCAAAATAACAAACTCGTTCTTTGCCAATCAATGTTTCCATTATTTCATCTTTTTTTGGCACAAACACTTTAATATGTTCAGTTAATATAGGAAATGACTCCATTATTTTTACTAATTTTTCCTTTTCGGTCTGAAGTTTTTCCAAATGTTTACGCAATTGTTTAATTTCTTTTTTATACTTTAGTTCCGCCACCTCTTTTTCGTTCATTATTTTCTTCAACTCTTGATCTTTATCTCTTGCCTTATGTTCGATTCTTTCATGCTCTGTCTTAGCATCTTTCAATTCTTTATTCAGTTTTTCAAATTGTTTCGATAACTTTTCATTTTGCTCCCTTAAGTGGCGAATTTGACTTTTTTGTTCTTTGATTTCCTGCGCATCTTGATTTTTTTCCTTCGCCCATATTTCAACCAATTGTTGAATAAATAAAATGCATATATGTACATCATTTTGTTGATCTAGTTGATCTAAATCAATGTCATTAAATGTGTCCTTCGCACATTCTTTTAAAAAAATCAAAAACGGAAGTACTAATGAATTTTTATCATTCCTTTCTAAAGGAATACTTTTATTCGGAAATACTATTGGCAGATTTTCTTGCAAATCATTGAATGCTATCGAAGCAAGTGCTTCTAATTCTTTTCTGACATCTTTTTCTCCCAACAACGCTTTAGTTAAACTCCTTTTTTCTTTCAGACATTCGATAATGGTGTTTTCTTCATTTTTGTACAATCCCGGAAAAAAATAAGTGAGTATTATTAGTTTCGTAAATGGAGCCATTCCCTTGTCATTTTCCAATTTATATAAAAATTCTTCTTTCTCTAATCCTCGATATTCTTCTTCCATTGCCATAATGACGCTTAATAAAAATGCATTTGCTGTTTTTATTTTTTGCAAACTTTTCTTTAAATGCTTCCGAAGCAAAACTTCAGGAAGGGTGCTAATATTTCTGGCAGTAAATCCGGGGATTGTTAATTTGATTATTTTGGCTGTTTCTTCTAAATACTCTTTCGACATTAGCACAATCATATGTTCAATAAAATTGTCCTCATACATTTCATTCGGAAGCGGCTTCAACGATTTCCCTCCTCGTATACTAAGTTTTTTTTATCGAATTTCCAGTCCGATACGCTCCTTGACAATCGCATATCTTGGGTGGTTGCCTTTGTGGGAGGGGCGCGCCCCTCCCACAAAGGGTTGAGCGTACCGGGGTT
>NZ_JBVVUU010000025.1:0-39598 GCF_056032925.1 Aeribacillus sp. JST-2 | reverse complement strand
CGTCAATGTAAGATATACACATATTTAAGAAATAATGTTAGAAACTTTGTCGAAAAATATTTTTTTGACACCCCTGAGACGGCTACAACCGTTGATATATCAACATTTATAGAGGGAGGGAACAAAATGCAAGGAAAACCAGAAAATTTTGCTATTCAGCAACCGATTATTGAGAGAATGGAAGCTCCTAATATGACGTTGAATAAGGACAAGCAGGTTGTAGTGGAGGATGAACAAATTCAATTAATAAGATTAAAACGTCTAACTACCATTGGGCAAGTTTTAGTTGGGATTCTTTTTGTTGCTTTATGGGAGATATTAACAAAATTTGGAATAATCGATTCTTATTATTGGAGCAGCCCGTCTACGATCGTTCAAACCACTTATGTTTCATTTACGGAAGGGACATTGCTACAGGATCTTATTTATACTTCCGGTGCAACGATCATCGGGTTTGCAGCCGGGACTTTTTTAGGATCGATTCTAGGATTATCGTTTTGGTGGTCATCTCTTTATTCAAACATTGCAGAACCGTACTTGATTGCATTTAATGCGATCCCAAAATTAGCTCTTGCACCGGTGCTTGTCATTATGTTTGGCATTGGATTTTTTTCAAAGGTGATTTTGGCCTTTTTAATGGTAGTGATCGTGACGGCCATAGCTGCATACAGCGGTGTCAAGGCTGTCGATAAAGACTTGGAAAAATTATTGTTTTCACTTGGAGCCAGAAGAATGCAAGTATTTAAAAAGGTGGTTGTTCCTTCAGCGATGCCGTGGATTGTAAGTAGCTTAAAAATCAATATTGCCTTGGCGCTGGCAGGTGCAATTGTAGGTGAGTTTATCAGTTCACGCCAAGGTGTAGGCCGAATGATATTATATGCGGGACAGGTCATGGATATCGATTTGGTATGGGTTGGAGTCGTTGTTTTGTCCGTATTGGCCATCATCATGTATGTTGCGACGGTTTGGCTGGAGAAATGGCTATTAAAAGGCCGTTCAGTTGAAGAATAAGAAAGGGAGTTGAGGTTTTTGAAAAATAGCAAATTTTTCACAAGTTTTTTCTTAATGGTTGTCCTAATAATGGCTGGTTGTTCTTCGGCAACTAATCAGACAGAAGGCCAGGCAGAAGAAAAAAGCGGGGAGTTAAAGAAGATTACAATCGCTGAACCTGTCCATTTGATTGGATACTTGCCTTTATATACAGCGATCCATGAAGGATATTTTGAAGAGGAAGGATTGGATGTTGAAGTGATTACGGCTACTGGAGGCGGGCATGTCACTTCAGTAGTTGGGGGAGATGCTTGGGGAAACATTGGCGGACCCGAGTCAAATGCTATGGCAAATGTAGGGAACCCTGATCCGATTGTATCAGTTGTAAATGTTGTAAATCGAGCGAATGTTTATTTGATGGCTTCCACTGATTACACGTTGAAGGATGACAGTAAAGAAGCATTAGCGGAATTTTTGAAAGGAAAAACCATTGCTGCCGGCCGTTATGGAGGAAGTCCCAATCTGCTTACCCGCTGGCTGTTAATGGAACTTGGGCTAGATCCGGAGAAAGATGTGAGATTAGAAGAGCCTGCGGATCCAACTACCGTTGTTTCTTTAGTGGAGAATGGGAATGCCGATATGGCCAATGGAGCTGAACCGCAAATCTATGAAGGGATTATAAAAGGTGTTTGGGATGAACCTTTTTATGGGTTTCCTAGTTTGGGAGATTATCCTTACTCTGTCCTCAGTGTAAAAAAATCTAGTATTGAAGAAGACCCTGAAACGGTACAAAGTTTTGTCAATGCTGTGCTTAAAGGATTGAAAGCAGTAAATGAAAATGCAGAATTAGCAATGAAAATTTTAAAAATAGAGTTTCCGACAACAGATGAAAAAAGTTTGCAAGCGGCTTTAGATCGTGCGTACGCTGATCATTTATGGAGTGTTGATGGTTATATTAGTAAAGAATCGATTGATAAGATGATGGATGTTGTCCAAAAAACTGGTGTATTCAAGGAAGAATACCAATATGATGATTGGATCGATATGAGGTTTGTAGAACAAGCAAAATAAAAGGGAGAAACATCGCCTCCCTTATTTTTTCTACAATATAGAAAGGATGTTGAAAATGGAATTATATAAAAAAGTTGATCCTGCGCATACCGCATTAATTATTGTCGATGTGCAAAATGATTTTTGTGATCCAGCCGGAAGCTTGGGAAAACAGGGATATGACGTTGCCATGGTTGATGAAATGATCAATGCACTAGAAGAATTGACTTTTCACGCCAGGGAGTGCAAAGTGCCGATAATATTTATTCAAACCATCCATGAAGCTTGCACTGATTCAGATACTTGGACAAAAAGATTAAAAAATACTAACCAAGAAAGGGTATGCAGGAAGAATACATGGGGAGCGGATTTCTATAAAGTAAAACCGCTGCCGGAAGATATAATCGTTGTCAAACATCGTTACAGCGCCTTTATTAATACGCGTCTTGATTCGGTGTTGCGAACGTTGAAAATAAAAACATTGATCATGGCGGGTGTAAGTACGAATGTTTGTGTAGAATCAACAGCCAGAGACGGATTTATGCTCGATTATGACATAGTATTCTTGTCTGACTGTACGGCTGCATATTCGAAAGAAGCGCACGAAATGACATTGAAAAACATTGATCAATATTTTGGAACGGTTTGTCAATCCCATCAAGTGATTAATAGTTGGCTGGCTTTAGAGAAGACATTCTAATTTTTGATCGGAAAAAAGCAGGTGAATGAAAGGATGAGAAAGACTGAAGCTAATATTCATTTAAGCAAAGACTTGTCAATCAAAACAAAAGCAGCGCCCTTTTTCATTTTATTATCCGTCTGCCCAGGAACATTTTTATCCCATTTCTCAGCAGGCTTAGTTAACATTGCCTTACCGGATTTGTCGCTTTATTTTCAAGCACCTTTAAGTATAACTCAGTGGATTGTCACCGGATATTTATTAGCAATTATGTTATGTTTGCCCGTTATGGGCAATTTATCAGACAAATACGGAAAGAAGATCATACATAATTCAGGTTACATTGTGTTTGGGATAGGAATTGTTTTATCGGGATTCTCTTTTTCACTAGCCTTGTTGCTGATGGCACGGATTTTACAAGGAGTTGGAGCTGCAATGCTGCAATCAGCAAATATAGCGATAATTTCAGAACATTATCCTGAAGGCAAAAGAGGAAAAGCTTTAGGAATTATCGGAACAGCAGTTGGTGTTGGAGCTTTGCTTGGTCCTTCTGTCGGCGGGCTGTTGATTAATTGGTTTTCTTGGCGGGTAATGTTTTGGATACAAATTCCAATTGTGATTGCAGCTTTTATTTTAGCTTCTAAATTCATCCCTAAAGATGCAACGAATCACGAAATCAAATCTTTTGACTATTTGGGAGCTATGTTGTTTGGTATATTTATTACTTTCATTATGTTTGTGCTCAATGAAATCGGAGAGGGAGAAATAAATAAGCAGCTGTTGATCGCTGGTTTGGCCGCGATGCTAAGTTTTCTTTTATTTGTATGGCGGTTACAAAAAAACAATAATCCATTCATTGATGTGAAAATATTGTCTCAACCCATGGTGTGCGCCGGAAGTTTGATTATTGTTGTCAGTTATATGGCAACCTTCTCTACTTTAGTTCTTCTTCCTTTTTATCTAAGAGGAGTTCTTGGGGTTTCTCCTTCTTTGTCAGGATTACTGATCATGAGCTATCCATTGTTACTGGCAGTAATCGGTCCGATCAGCGGAGCCTTTTCGGATCGCTTTGGCCATTGTTTCGCCATTATTATTGGTCTTATACTCATGATCGCATCATTTGCAGGATTAAGTATGTTGTCAACTGTAACCCCTGTAATATTTGTTGTTTTCCTTCTTTGTTTACTAGGATTTTCTATGGGAATCTTAAACTCTCCAAATTACAATTTAATCATTCATAACGTACCATTCCAATATTTAGGTATAATTACAAGTACAATTGCTTTGCTTCGAAATTTTGGAATGGCCTTAGGCACTGCATTAGGGGTAACATTTATGAATTATTTTGTTGAAGGAGCCTTGACAAAATTGATGAATGTTGATAACCCAAAGCAAGCTGGTAATGTAATGACAGGTTTTCACAGTTTTTTCTTGCTTATAGCAATGTTGACAGCTTGCGTCACAGTCTATTTTATTATCTTGAACAAAAAGGTCAAAACGAACTTAACTTATGTTGCAAAGAGATGAATTAGCCCTGAAGCCATGCTGCCTTCTTTGGAGTATATCAACCTATTAAATATGAAGGCAGAAGATAAGAATTGGTATTATCCCAACCGGTAGACTGCCTAAAAAGAAATGGTTCTTAACGGGTCTTCTTAGGAGGGGATTTTTCTATGGCTAAAAGCAATTTGTGGAAAGTTGGGGAAGGGACGGCCAAGTGGTGTTGAATGATCCTTCTCGCATTGCGGGCGGCAAAACCGCATGTGGACAAGAAGTTCATTCAATTCTATCATGCGGCCTTTCTCCGATGGAATACCGAAGAAAGCCGCAAGTTAATAAAAGATGTTGCTGTCGCCAAACTAAAAAATGGCGGTAAGTGAAATAAACCCAACCAGTATAACATTTAATATGGGGGTGCGAAATTTTGGATGGATATATCCAAATAATTTCTTGGCGGCGTTAAAGAAACCATGTATCTGATAAAACTTCCTCTTCAGCTTTTTGGCTTGATCGCTTTTACAAATTCGCTAATCGAATCGTCCAATCTTTGCAGCAGTTCATCTGATAACGTATATTGATTTTGATCTCGAACCACCCAAGCATCGATTGCATAGACGCCTCCGAGGATATGTCTCGCTCCCATTGTTGATAAAACCGGTTTTAATGCATAGTCGATTGATAAAAGATGGGCAATCGTTCCGCCGATAAAAAGGGGAAAAATCGTTTTTTCCGCAAATCCCTTTTGAGGAAGCAAATCGAGGTATGTTTTTAAAATGCCTGTATAGGCAGCCTTGTAAACAGGGCTTGCGATGATCACTCCATCTGCTTCCGCTACTTTTCTGTTGGCGTTCAATATCGCTTCGCTGTCAAACCTTGCTTTAATTAAATCCTCTGCAGGCAATTCGGCAACTTGAATATGTTCAACATTTATCGCGTGTTCTTTTAGCTGGTGTTCTACATATTCCGTAAGTCCGTGCAGTCTTGAGACTGGTGAAGGGCTCCCGTTGATAATGACGACATTGCTCATCTAAAATTCTCCTTTCTGTCCCATGTTGTAAAACAAATAAAACCTATCAATTTAGTTTGTTTTATGCTACCATTATTTTTTGGCCATTGTCAATATCTAGAAGTGGCGAATGGGTTATTTTGATGATAAAAATAGCAAAATGAAAAATGTATGTAATTATGCAGCTTGTGATTTGCTTTTTGTTATTCTTTCATTCCAATCACCCGAATCCGTTTATAATCTGCAAGCCACTTCCCGTTTTGAAATAAGGTGTTTTTTAACTTATTTTCTATATTCGTGATGATAAAATTTTTGGTATCGTCCGCAACATCGTTGAACAGACTGCCAGCGAACATTTCTATCCAATTTTTTAAGCCATTCTCCCCGTGTAAGGGTGTTGGGCGGTCAAAATGCTGGGCGAACACAACCCGAAACCCGGCTTCCTCCATTAACGATGAATATTCGCCAATGCTTGGAAAATACCAAGGAAATTGGTTTGCTTTTTCGTTCATCCCCAACTGATTGAATTCATTTCGGATGGCATCGGTAATCGTTTGCACATTGCCTTTGCCGCCGAATTCCGCTACAAAACGGCCGTTCTCCTTTAAGGCTTGATAAATATTGATTAGCGCTTGTTTCGGCCTCTTGATCCAGTGAAGAACCGCGTTGGAGAAAACGGCATCAAACTCGTTGCGGTAGCCAAGATTTAAAACATCCTTCACCTCAAAGGTTAAACCGGGGTATTTCGTTTTAGCCTGATTGATCATATTTTCTGATTTATCAATTCCGACGACATCAGCTCCTAATTCGTAAAGCTTCCAGGCTAAATCTCCCGTACCGCAGCCAAGATCAAGAATACGTTCACCTTTTTTTGGCTCCAACAGATCAAGCAAATGTTCTCCCAATTTGGAAACAAATGAATGTTTTGTGTCATACAAAGCTGCATTCCAACTGTCGTTTTTCATGTGATAGGATCCCTTCTTTCATTCTTTCAATCACTATTGTAGCAAATAACATGAGGGAAATTGCAAAATGCAGAGTTTTTCAATGGAAAATCCGCTTATTTTTTGCCGTTTCTAAACGGTTCCCATACTTCTTCAACCCATTGACGAAATTTTTCATACGCTTCCTCATTTGTTTGAACATTATCTACGAACACACCTTTGAATTTATCATAATAATGTTCTTTATTTGCAAATAATTGTTGATATTCTTCCTCCTTTAAATCATCAAAAAATAAATCCATTGTGCCATCAGTTCTTTCCCAGGCAATTCCTTCTATGAAAGGGGTAAATTCATCTTTAAAATTATCTACATGCAAATGATTTCCAGTGTAGTTTTTCGAATGAAAGTAGTCTTCTGTCTTCATGAATGTTCCCTCCGAGACGAGTTTTTTTCAAGATCTGAATTTCTTGCGTATCTTGTTGAAAAAGCTTTCATAATGTCAGTCATTTTCATTGTAAAGAAACAAGGATGATTTTGCAGCTTTCCTGGATTTCTGTTCTTGTTTTTCTCTTTGTTCCTCTTGGCGTTTTTAAGCTTAACATCTTTCTTACGATCCATCCATTCCAGCTAAAAGGTACTTCAGCTTAATAGAATCTGCGTCAAAAACCTTTTTCGACTCCATTTCGTATTTTGGAATGACTCTTTGCTGTTTGGGAATGCTCTTTTTCGAAAGTTTATACTTGGACACTAAATGATCATTGGAAAACAGGCCGGGCAGTATGCCGCTCCTCATCAAATGAACAGGCGCCTAGCTTCCATTTTTTCTTATACATGAAAATAAGCGAGTAGATGTCGATCGCTCTACAATTTAGCAAAGGTGGATAAAAATATGAAAAAACTTTTCCCTCACGTTAATTTAGAAAACTGCAAAGAAGCCTTGGAATATTATCAACAAGTTTTTGGAGGAGAAATCAAAAATGTTGAGACATCCGATGGAAAAGAAATGTTTAAAGGCCACGAAGGAAAATATATTCATGCGGAGCTGGTTATTAACGAATCATGTGTAATTTATTTTGCCGATGTTTTCTCGGCGGTGACGAAGGGAACAAATATATGGTTGACATTGGATTTAGAGACAGAAGATGAAATACATTCGATTTTTGCAGCATTAGCGAAAGATGGGCAAGTCAAAATGGAGCTGCAAGACACTTTTTGGAACTCAAAATACGGGATTGTGGTCGATAAATACGGTTTAATTTGGGAGCTAAATTTTGCAAAATAAAGACCTTCCCGAGATCGTAAAAAAATTTCAAAAGTAGTGTTTGAATTAAACATGTTTTGTTATAATTGAATAAAAAATTTAGAGGAGATGAGCGGAAGATGAGCCAGCAAACAGTTGAGAAAGGCTATTTTGGCCAGTTTGGAGGAAGCTTTGTTCCTGAAGATTTGCAAAAAGCATTGGACATATTGGAAGAGAATTTTGAAAAATTTAAAAATGATTCAGAGTTTAATGAAGAATTGAGATATTATTTAAGAGAATATGTCGGAAGAGAAAATCCGCTGACATATGCGAAAAATCTAACGGAAGCGCTTGGAGGTGCGAAAGTTTATTTAAAACGTGAAGACTTAAACCATACCGGCGCACATAAAATCAATAATGCAATTGGACAGATCTTGCTTGCCAAACGGATGGGAGCCACCAGAATTATTGCAGAAACAGGCGCTGGACAGCACGGTGTTGCAACAGCTACTGCGTGTGCGATGTTTGGAATGGACTGCACCATTTACATGGGCAAGCATGATACAGAACGGCAGGCGTTAAATGTTTTCCGAATGGAGCTGCTTGGAGCAAAAGTAGTACCGGTTGAACAAGGTCAAGGGCGTTTGAAGGATGCAGTCGATGCAGCTTTAGCTGATTATGTAGAAAATTACCAAAACACGTTTTACTTGCTTGGATCTGCTGTCGGCCCGCATCCATACCCGACGATTGTCAAACATTTTCAATCAGTCATTAGCGAAGAGTCGAAAAAGCAAATTCTTGAAAAAGAAGGGAAGCTTCCGACTGCTGTGATTGCTTGTGCAGGAGGAGGAAGCAATGCGATCGGCGCTTTTGCTCATTATATTGAAGAACCAAACGTCAGATTAATTGGAGTGGAGCCTGAAGAAGCACCAACGCTTACGAAAGGCGTTCCTGCTGTTATTCACGGATTTAAATGCTTAACATTGCTTGACGAAAATAATGAACCGATGCCGACATACTCCATTGCAGCGGGACTGGATTACCCGGGAATTGGGCCGGAACATAGCTATTTAAAAGAAACGGGTCGGGCGGAATATGTTACAGTCTCTGGGAAAGAAGCATTAGATGCTTTTCAGCAATTATCCAAGTTGGAAGGAATTATACCAGCTCTTGAAAGCTCTCATGCTGTAGCATATGCGATGAAACTTGCTCCGCAGCTAAGCAAAGACGATATTGTAATTATCAATCTTTCCGGCAGAGGGGATAAAGATGTAGAGCAAGTGTTTGAAATGTTAAAAAAATAAAGTTTGGCGCGGCCGGTTAACCACCGGCCTTTTTTTGCCTAAAATGACATTATGTTCACAATTTCGACAAAAAATAAAAATAATTGTCATGATTTTATTATTTTTCATTGCGTCCTTATTTTTGCTTTGTTATAATAAAAACCGTCATTGTTCATAAGGGCAAACTCACCGGTAGAAATTGCGGTAACATGTCGGTTGAAAAACAATCTTTGTTGCATACACCTTATTTGCGGGTGTAGTTTAGTGGTAAAACCTCAGCCTTCCAAGCTGATGTCGTGGGTTCGATTCCCATCACCCGCTCCATACATATTATTATCAACGCAGTGTTTCGTATTCTCTAGCGAACGAAGCATTGCGTTTTTTATTTGCTCCGGACAAGTTTTAAAAAAAGAGGCTTATACCATTATGTGATGGCGAGCCTCTCCGCCGTGAATTTGAACAAACATGTTTGCCATTCTTTCAATTAATAATTCCGCTTCTTGTGTTTTCATCGAAGGTCTTAAATAAATGATATGAACAGCGTTCGTTGTCGAAAGCTGGACAGCCGTTCTTTTGGAATCGACATAAGGGCTTCCAAACGGCCCAATGGCATCGCAAGAGACGAGTTTGTTTTCCATATGTACATGACGCCCGTTGATGGCATCATAGGTATCATCTTTTTTGCCGATTTTTAAAATGATCGACCCTTTAATTTGATCGCGGTCATAAATGCCAAGCGGAATTTGGTATTTTAAAGAGAAAAAGTTGTTTAAGTCAACGGCTGAATGGATAGATTGCAAATATTGCTGCTTTTGAATGCGGCGGAAAAGAGCATCATTTGATGGGCGATGCCGGTTAGGATCTGTGCCGATTTTTTTGAAAACTTCCCGCCATTCATGAATGCCGGCAATCTCGTTTGTTTTTTTGTTTTCCAAATCGAAAAAAATCGATTCTTGAAAAAAGCGCAGCCTGCCTTTTAACATTTGCGGAGATTCTGAAACTTTTATTTCATCATATTGAATGAAGCCCACTTTAAAACCGGGGATACGCTGGCGAATTTCTTCCGATATAAAAAATTCCATCAATTTCCCTCCTATTTTTCGCCATTTTATCTTAACATAGATTATATATTTTTTGAATTCAAAACAGGAGGTGAGAGGGAATGGATGCTGCCGCTTTAAAACAGGAAGTCATAGAGTACAGCAAAAAAATTGGGATCGACAAAATCGGTTTTGCCAGCGCAGATGTGTTTGAAACATTGAAAACACGTCTTATTCTGCAGCAGGAACTCGGCTATCAGTCTGGATTTGAAGAACAAAATATTGACAAGAGAACAAATCCCGAGCTTCTTTTGCCAAAGGCAAGATCCATCATATCGATTGCATTGGCTTACCCATCCAAGATGAAAAACGCACCCCGCAGTACGAAGCATGAACGGCGCGGGTTGTTTTGCCGGGCATCTTGGGGAAAAGATTATCATGACATCCTTAAGGATCGGTTAGCAAAATTGGAAACATTCATTTTGGAAAAAGTGGAAGGCGCCCAAATTAAATCGATGGTGGATACGGGGGAATTATCTGATCGGGCTGTGGCAGAACGCGCCGGAATCGGCTGGAGTGGGAAAAACTGTATGATTATTACACCGGAATTCGGATCTTATGTTTATTTAGGGGAAATGATCACAAATATTCCCTTCCCTCCTGACACACCGATTGAAGACCGTTGCGGTTCCTGTAATATATGTGTTGAATCATGCCCGACCGGAGCGCTTGTTCAAGGAGGACAGCTCAATTCCAATAAATGCATCGCCTTTTTAACACAAACAAAAGGCTTTTTGCCTGATGAATTCCGTGGTAAAATTGGGAACCGGCTTTACGGTTGCGATACATGTCAGCTTGTTTGCCCGGAAAATAAAGGAAAGGATTTTCATCTCCATCCCGAAATGGAACCTGATCCGGAAATCGCAAAACCGAAGCTAAAGCCGCTGCTGCACATATCGAATCGTGAATTTAAAGAAAGATTCGGCCATATCGCCGGTTCGTGGCGAGGGAAAAAACCGATTCAACGCAATGCGATCATAGCTTTGGCTCATTACAAGGATGAATCTGCTCTCCCGGATTTAGTCAAGCTTATGCATGAAGACCCTCGTCCCGTCATTCGGGGAACGGCCGCATGGGCGATTGGCAAAATAGGGAACAAAACTTTTTTGCCAGAATTGCAAAAAGCTTTTGAAAAGGAACAAGATCAAGAAGCGAAAACGGAAATTGCCAAAGGAATTGCGATGTTACATGAATGATTTCTATCGTCACCATCATACGTATATAGAAAAAACGATAAAATGGTGGTGACAAGTGTGGACGTAGATGCTGTTTACAAACAAATGAATGAAAAGCTGCAATTTTTGGTCAGTAAATCAGGCTATTACAACCGCTATCCATTTTCAGAACTTGATTGGCATCAAAGAAAAAAAGAATTGGCAGAAAAGAGGAAGGCTGAAATTGTGAAAGCGTCTTGTCTGGTCAAATGGCCGAAACACCTTGAGGAAGGTGTTAGAAGCGTTGACTATCAATGTGAATATCGGCTTCTCTACAAACAAGACGACTTCTTATATATCGAAGAAACAGCGGAAGTGCGGACAGCCAGATTTTCTGCAAAAGGCCATTTTATCGAGGATGTTTTGAAAATAGAAAAATTGCCGTGCGATGACGAGATTCTGCCGCTGGAGGCAGCAATTTGTGAATCGGAATCAGGACGTGTTGCTTTTCAATATGACCGGTTGAAAAGTGTTCAATATGCAGAACGATGGTGGAACGGAAAAAATCCAAAATACCCTTATTTTGAGGTGAATTGCACAAATTTTGTGTCACAGTGTCTGCATGAAGGAGATGCGCCAATGAGGGGCTATCCTGGTCGGACAACGGGATGGTGGATGAAAGATAATGATTGGAGTTTTAGCTGGTCTGTTGCCCATGCGTTGATGCTCTATTTATCTACATCTAAAACCGGTTTGAGAGCAAAAGAAGTATCTTCTCCCGATTTGCTTGTGCCGGGAGATGTCATTTGCTATGATTTTCAAGGTGACGGGAGATTTGATCATACGGCATTTGTTGTGGCAAAAGATAAAAAGCATATGCCCCTTGTGAATGCCCAAACGTCCAACAGCCGAATGAGATATTGGTCATATGAAGATTCAACCGCCTATACAGCCAATATTCAATACAAATTTTTTCACATCATGGATGATAAAGAACAATCCAAATAATGTTATAATAATCGTACGAGGTGAAGAAACGTGGCATTACATGTTGTACTATATCAGCCGGAAATCCCCGCGAATACCGGGAATATTGCCAGAACTTGCGCGGCAACGGACACTGCCCTGCATTTGATCAAGCCTTTGGGATTTTCCACAGATGACAAAATGCTCAAACGTGCGGGGCTTGATTATTGGAAATATGTGAACATCCACTATTATGATTCATTAGATGATTTTTTTGTGCAAAATCGGGGCGGAGATTTCTATTATATTACTAAATTTGGGAAAAAATATTATTCAGACTTTGATTTTCGCAATCCGTCAAAAGAACTTTTTTTTATTTTTGGCAGAGAAACAACAGGCCTTCCAAAAGAATTGCTCGCTGCCAATGAAGATCGCTGCTTGCGCATTCCGATGACAGACAATGTTCGGGCGTTAAATTTATCAAACACTGCTGCGATTTTAGTATATGAGGCGTTGAGGCAGCAAGGCTATCCAAACTTAACATAAACCGCTCCCGCCGCCGTTTTTATGCGAGGCGGGAGTTTTTTGCCATCTCTTAAAGCATGGTTGGATATCCGCTAGGCAACGGCAATTTTCCGCAATATTCGCGAGCTAAACCGAAATGACTTCCTGATCAAACATTCCCTTTGCTTTTTTCGTAGGCAAATAAGAAACATATGAAAATCGCCATATGGCCATCTGCCTTTAATACGTAAGGGAGCCTGCCACAATCAAGCCGATGGAGACGGACAGAAAAAGCAAAAATAATCCGACAGCTTGATTATCTTCATCAATGGCTTTCGTAATATCAAACTTAGGCGTTATCCATTCCGCTATGTAAAAAAGAACGATTTGCAAAATAATGGCAATACTTCCCCAAATAAGCATGTCAATTAAGTTTACAGAGTTGGCGATTGATGAGTATAAAACAATTGCCAACCCCAACATTCGGCCGCCGAATGCATAGACGGCGGCTTTATTGCCGCTTTTGATTAAGGCAAACTCTTTATTTTTCGTTGTTATTTCAAATAAAATCATTCCGATGAACAACATGATCGCAGCAGCGCCAAGATAAGCAAGTGTTGACGCAAATAAACTGGTAAAGCTCATCAACTTCATCCTTTCTATCCATCATTGTTGTTGCCGGACTCCTACAGGCAAATAATAGGCGGCGTTATCGGTGATTTGCCCTCCTGCCCGAATTCCTATCCCGCATGCCTTCCCATTAATCAAAAAGCTTCCGATAATATATTTTGCGATCTTTTCACCTGTGACAGTTTGAATCTTGCATGAAGGAAGCTCGACATATTGTTGAAAAATCGGAAGGGAGTCTGCATATGTTTTGTGGGGATCTTCCATGACCTTTTTTCGGCCGATAAAAATCTCCACTGAATCGCCTTCACGGCCGAAAGCCGGTTTTTTAACGAAAGGCACTCCGTTTTTGATAAAAAAATCCTCATCCAAGTAAGTCGGAAGAAAATAACTGCGTATCCAGTTCCGTTCTTCTTCGTTGAAAAATGAATGTTGTCGTTCGTATAACCCCCAAATAACGGCTTGAACGGCTTTGGATTGAATGAGAAAGGCCGAAATGGGATTGATAATGGCGAGTTTTCTTTTTAGCACGAGCTGCAATAATTGTAGCCCCACCTTTTCTTTCGTTTCCGGATCTTCATCTAAAATTAAATGTTCGAGAGGATACGTTTGCCTGTATAAAATATCGATCTTTCTCCCTTCCGGATCGAATAAACCTTCTCCTTGTACAATTTTTAACTCATGGAGGGGCACATATTTTGCCGGCAAATGGATGATGTCACGTAAATAGAGAGTCGTATATTTGTCTTCCATGTGATCATCATGTGAAGTAAAAACGATATAGGGTTCACTTAATCCAAGTTTAATAGATGATTCGACAATCGCTTTTGATATCGACCTGGCTAAACATCGATCAAGTCCTTGATTTGGATTGGAAACTTGAAAATAGTCAGCTATATATTGGTTCACATGAAAAACTTCCTTAATAAAAGTCGGTGTATCCGCATTTAATTCGAGAAGCTTTATACCATCATCTGTTTGCACAAAATCGCAGCGGGCAATGATCGACTCGACTGGCAATGCTTTATGGCGGATGTATGGAAGCATTTCCGCCGGAATATCTAATTGCCGCAACGTATCATCATCCGCTTTTCTCAACAGCTTTGCCGTTTTAAAGAAAATGCGGCCGACGCGGTTTGTCGCTTTTTGAATGGTTTCAATCGTTTTTTTAGATAAAATCTTAATATCTAGTAAGGCATATTCACTTCCATATAAATCGGGCCAAAAATACTCAATTTTTTGATAGACCTTTTCCCTTTGCAATCGGATTGGTGTCGAGCATTCCCCCATTAACCGCCGAATCCTCCTTTTGTTCCTGAACCGAATCCAGAACTGCCGCCTTTAAAGGAGCTGCTTGATTTATAACGTTGATAGGCGGAATGGTTATAAAGTGATTTTTTGCTGGAAAAAAACTTTCCTCCATAAAAGTAATGGCCAAAATGCGGAGAATCGACATCATCACATTCCCAAACTCCATCATCAGCATCCCATTCCCATTCTTCACAAGCAGGATCATCGGGAACAGGCGGAAGCGAGGAATCGTTTGAACAGCCGGCCGTCCCAACCACCATTGCTGAGGAAACAATTCCGGTTAACAGTTTTTTGGTTTTTTTCAATGAAAAACCTCCTACTCTGCAAAGTTCGTTGTTCATGGTTTGCACATCCTATTATAGTATAATTGATAAAAGTAAATTTTTGGAGGTTTTAGAATGGCATTCTCAAAATTGGAATATCGAATAAATGACGAAGAAAACGGATTCCCGCCATTGTACCACTATAAGCAAATTGATCGCGATGAAGTGTTCTGCCGCCGCCTTTGCGATTATTTTATTAAAGACGGCAAAGTTTATCGGCAAACATCATCATTAAAAGAGGACGGGTTGTTTGTCATTTTTGTTGAAGAAGACCATGAAGAAGAAATATTTTTACACGCAAAAACTTATGAACACATTGCAATCGAAATTCGTTTATTTCAAGAAAACGAACCATCGTCTCTTCTTTTTGTTTTTGAAGTGAACAGGCATGAAGAAGTATTGGAATATTTAGGAAATGATTTTATAAAATTTGATGAATATGAATATAAAGTTATTTCAACGGAAATTGATGAAGACCGATCGGCATATGTTCTTTATGTTGGCTTGACAGGGTATCAATACGAAACAAATCAATAAAACTTCAGTCATTTTGGCAAATGGCTAGCAAGCGGAATGCTGGAAAAAAGAGATTGTAAATGAAAGTTTTCCACCGAATGCAGCATTTTGATCTTGGCAGATCGAAGTGTATTTCCTGTTTCAGGAAATACAAAAAAAGATGGTGAACTGATGTTCATCATCTTTTTTATACGCGGAAACACATTTTATGGTATAGAAAAAGCCGACACCATTTGATGCCAGCTAAAGAAAGGCTTACTTTTTATTTACCCCAGGTTTGTCGTTGTAACCCGCCGTGAAAATAGCCACTAAAAACGTAATGCAAACGCCTAAAATGAGCGCGGTTTTCACGATGATCCCTCCTTTTTATGTATAAAAAACAATTTTGCACGAATACATTGACTAGTCATATTATACATTAACATTCCCATCTAGTGAAAGGATTTTCATGAGTTTCACAATTTGTCAAATTTTTTCCGTACAATTTTGTATCCCCATATAAATCCAAAGCATGATTAAGGACATACAAGCATAAATTGTATTAATCTTGGTGCTTCAAACCAACGTTGGAGGAGGTCCTCGATGGATATATTAAAAAAACTCGAAAAGCACAGAGAAGAAGAAGAACGTCTAAAATGGGAAGGGACTTTTGCTGAATATTTGCAAATTTTAAAAGATAAACCTTGGATTGCCCAATCCGCTCACTCTCGAGTTTACAATATGATAAAAGATGCTGGCATTGAGGAAATAAACGGCCGGAAGCGATACAAGTTTTTTGATCAGGAAATTTTTGGACTTGACGAAGCTTTGGAACGCCTTGTTGAAGAATATTTTCATCCTGCTGCAAAACGGCTCGATGTGAGAAAAAGAATTTTGTTGTTAATGGGTCCTGTCAGCGGAGGCAAATCCACTCTTGTTACCATGTTAAAAAGGGGGTTGGAAAAATATTCGAAAACTGACCGGGGAGCAGTCTATGCCATTAAAGGCTGCCCGATGCATGAGGATCCTTTGCATCTCATTCCCCACCATCTTCGCGATGATTTTTATCAAGAATACGGCATTCGCATAGAAGGGAATTTATCGCCGCTTAATCTGATGCGACTTGAAAAGGAATATGGGGGGAAAATTGAAGATGTTATGGTTGAACGCATATTTTTTTCTGAAGATAAACGAGTGGGAATTGGCACCTTCAGCCCTTCCGATCCGAAGTCGCAAGATATTGCAGATTTAACTGGAAGCATTGATTTTTCTACAATTGCCGAATATGGTTCAGAGTCCGATCCAAGAGCTTATCGATTTGATGGGGAACTAAACAAAGCCAATCGCGGAATCATGGAATTTCAAGAAATGTTGAAATGTGATGAAAAATTTTTATGGCACTTGTTATCTTTAACACAGGAAGGAAATTTTAAAGCAGGACGATTTGCGTTAATTTCGGCCGATGAAATGATTGTCGCCCACACAAATGAGACAGAATACCGCTCTTTTATTTCCAATAAAAAGAATGAGGCGCTCCATTCGCGGATCATCGTTATGCCAATTCCATATAATTTAAAGGTTTCCGAGGAAGAGCGCATTTATGAAAAAATGATAAAGGAAAGCGATGTGTCCAATGTTCATATTGCCCCGCATACATTGAAGGTAGCTGCGATGTTTACCATTTTGACAAGATTAAAAGAACCAAAACGGGCTGATGTCGATCTTGTGAAAAAAATGCGTCTTTATGATGGGGAAATGGTCGAAGGTTTTAATGCTGTGGATGTGGAAGAACTGAAAAAGGAATATCCTGAAGAAGGGATGTCCGGCATTGACCCGCGTTATGTGATTAACCGAATTTCATCGACGATCATTCGAAAAGAGGTGCCATCCATTAATGCACTGGATGTGCTGCGTTCTTTGAAAGAGGGGCTGTACCAGCATCCGTCCATTTCCGATGAGGACAGGGAGCGTTACTTAAACTTTATTTCCATTGCCCGCAAAGAATACGATGAAATTGCCAAAAAAGAAGTACAAAAAGCATTCGTCTATTCTTATGAAGAATCTGCCAAAACACTGATGGACAATTATTTGGATAATGTTGAAGCGTATTGCAACAAAAATAAAATCCGCGACCCGCTGACGGGCGAGGAGATGAACCCGGATGAAAAGTTAATGCGATCCATCGAAGAACAAATTGGCATCTCGGAAAATGCCAAAAAAGCATTTCGTGAAGAAATTTTAATTCGCATCTCTGCTTATGCAAGAAAGGGAAAAAGATTTGATTACAACTCCCATGAACGGCTCCGAGAAGCCATTCAGAAAAAGTTGTTTGCTGATTTGAAAGACGTAGTGAAAATCACAACTTCCACCAAAACCCCGGATGAACAGCAATTAAAGAAAATAAATGAGGTTGTGGCAAGGCTGATCGATGAATACGGCTATAATTCAACGTCTGCCAATGAACTTCTCCGCTATGTTGGCAGTTTATTAAACCGTTAAGCCTAAAATCACATATTTTTTGCCCATTCTATGGGCTTTTTTTATCCAAACAACTTTTTGGCAGCCTAATTTTACTGGTGCCTGTCAATTATGAAAAACTTGCGCATAATATAAAATACTCTAAATGAAAAAGCGATTTCTAGATTATAATCCCGGTTGCCAGCTTTTATTTTTATGGAGGAGGGGGAAAAGATGGCCTCAAAAGAGAATCATCAATTCATTGTTTCTCGAGAAGACTGGTCCCTCCATCGCAAAGGCCATGATGACCAAGTTCGTCACAAAGAAAAAGTGCAGGAGGCAATTCGAAATAACCTGCCTGATCTCATTACAGAAGAAAGCATTATCATGTCGAATGGGAAAAATGTTGTCAAAATACCGATCCGTTCACTAGATGAATATAAAATACGCTACAACTATGAAAAAAACAAGCATGTCGGCCAAGGGAAAGGAAACAGCAAAATTGGCGATGTTGTTGCAAGAGATGGAAGCGGCAATGCGAAAGAACCTGGCAAAGGAGATCAAGCCGGCGATTTGCCAGGCGATGACTATTATGAAGCAGAAGTATCGATCATGGATTTAGAAAAATCTTTGTTTCAAGAACTGGAGCTGCCTGATTTACAGCAAAAAGAAATGGACCAAAATATGGTTGAAAAAATCGAATTTAACGATGTCCGCCGCACAGGACTCATGGGGAATATTGATAAAAAGCGGACAATGCTGTCGGCTTTTAAGCGAAATGCGATGGCAGGGAACAAAAGTTTTTATCCGATTTATCCGGAAGACTTAAAATTCAAAACATGGACGGAAGTGGAAAAACCGGAGTCAAAAGCAGTTGTGCTGGCTATGATGGACACGAGCGGTTCAATGGGCATATGGGAAAAATATATGGCTAGGAGTTTTTTCTTCTGGATGACAAGGTTTTTAAGAACGAAATATGAAACGGTTGATATCGAATTTATTGCTCACCATACAGAAGCGAAGGTCGTCACAGAGGAAGAATTTTTTTCAAAAGGTGAAAGCGGTGGGACGATCTGTTCCTCTGCTTATCGGAAAGCACTGTCATTGATCGCCGAAAAATATTCGCCTGAGAGTTATAACATTTATCCCGTTCATTTCTCAGACGGGGATAATTTAACTTCAGATAATAACCGCTGCGTGAAGCTTGTCGAAGAACTTATCAAAAAATGCAATATGTTTTGCTATGGGGAGGTAAACCAATATAATCGATACTCCACTTTAATGTCAGCATATAAAAACATCAAACATCCGAAATTCAAATATTATGTTCTAAAGCAAAAATCAGATGTTTTTTATGCCATGAAAACATTTTTCAAGAAAAAAGAAAGCAGCACCCAATATGTTTAACAGAGATCCAATCGCAATGCGTGTTAAAGATTGTGGAATTGTCGATTGCGTTGTTGGTGCCGACAAAGAAAGGCTAATGTTTATTGGAAACTCCGCCGGAACCTTCAGAGGTTCCGTTTTTTTAGGAAAGCCTTGTAACCGGTGAAAGGAACCATTATGATGGAGAAGGACAAATAAAAACAGGGGGATAAGAAGAGGATGAAAACAATTGTCGAATCATTTGGACGTTTTGATGAAAAAGATGTTTCCGCTTACACAATAACCAACGATCACGGCATAGAAATGACCTGCATCAATTACGGCTGTGTAATTACGAAAATAATGGTTCCAGATGCTGATGGAAAAGTGGAAAACGTTGTATTAGGATTTGACTCGGTTGAAGATTACGTAAAAAAATCGCCATACTTTGGCTGCATTGTCGGCAGAGTAGCCGGAAGAATCGCCGGTGGTGAATTCGAGCTTGACGGACACGTTTATAAGTTGGCAAAAAATGATGGAAACAATCATTTACATGGCGGCATTCGCAATTTTAGCAACATTGTTTGGGATGCAGAGTTGATTGAAAAACAGGAAGAAGCCAGTGTGATCTTTACGTATACGAGCCCGGACGGGGAAGAAGGGTATCCGGGAACCGTAAAGGCCACTGTGACTTACACGTTAAACAATAAGAATGAAATTCGCATGGAATACAAAGCTACAACCGACAAAACAACCATTATTAATTTAACAAACCATACATACTTTAATTTAAGCGGCGATTTGAAACGGGATATTTTAGATCATACATTGACATTGAAAAGCGACCGTTTTTTGGAATTGAAGGAGGATCTAATCCCAACAGGGCGATTCCTTGATGTGGAAGGCACACCGTTTGATTTTCGCAATGGAAGAAAAATTCGGGACGGGGCGGTTTCCGATCATGTGCAAAACAAAATCGCCGGGAACGGATATGATCACCCGTTTTTGCTCAATGAAGGGGAAGGCGAGAAGATTGTGCTTCAAGATGAAGAAAGCGGGCGCATGATCGCAGTTGAAACAGACCAGCCGGCCGTTGTTCTGTATACAGGAAACCAACTGGAAAACAATTTTTCCATTCGCGGAACATCATCCAGGAAGTATCTAGGTTTATGCTTAGAGACACAAGGTCTTCCTGACGCCATTCACCATCCGCATTTTCCTTCTTGTGTTTTGCATAAAGGAGAAACTTACAAAGCGTCGACCGTTTTTACATTCGGTGTTCTTCAGCGCAAACAATAAAATCGGAAATTCCACCTTGGCACCGCAAGCTTTCCGATTTTCTCCGTAGCGAATTTGGCCTGTTTCCGGGAAAATAGGCTTCATAATAGGTGGAGGTAGTGGTAGTACCACGTTTCAGTTCGAGAAAAATTAATTTTTATGACAGTCTACGGCATTCGTATTTTTGTGAATATTTGCCTATTTTACTGCGATCATACGCAGTGAGATGTTTGAAAGTTAATTTGTGGAAGACTGTGTTGGTACCATAGATAAACTCTCTGTTTGATCATGTTTTCGTCGACTTAATCATAACACGGTTTATCTGTGGTTTCTTTTTTCTTTGCATTTAATTTTACGTCTAACTTTTTACAAATGGATGAATAGTTAATTCTCTTTATTCTGGAGGACTTCTGACAAAATTATTCAACAGCGGTTATGCTAAAGAATCAGTTAAAATACTGAAATTCCATCCTTACTCTCTCCAAAAACACACAATAATTGCCATGTGATTTTAGAATACAACATTCCCTGAATAAAAACCTTAAAGACATCGGCTTAAATTTAACCGATGTCTTTAACTAAATTCTATAACTAACAACAACTATTCCTATAACTTATTAGTTAATGGAAAAACCGCGTAAAAGCACCATTCAAAAATTTTATAACTAATCTTATAACTAATACTATAACTAATTTAAAACTAAGTTGTGCAGCTCCTGAGGTCATATATACAAAACCAAATACTGAGTTTGTCGCGACCTTTGTTGGGAAATGCAACTTAGTACCTGGAAATTGGGAAGGGGATCGGTTTATTCCAAAACATTTCCCTCATGAACAATGGCTGGATGCCGGAGTGTCTGTCGAATTTAAAAGGAAGGGCCTGTATCCTGTCAGACCGGAATCATGGATATTAAGAGAAGCTCAGCAAGGTGCTCCGTATGGAACTGTATCATTTACGCAGTATCAGGGAAAAGAAATTCATTATACGGTGCAGGTAGAAGATAAGGAATGGACTGTTTATGCACCGATTCATGCAGCTTCTCAATTCCAAGTTGGAGATCGGGTTGCGCTGTCGCTGCAAATGCCAATAAAAGAAAAAGAAGCTGTTTTCCTATAAAGAAAACCAGGCGATGAGCCTGGTTTGATTTTTTTGGGAAAAGGAGAAAAATCTGGTATCGACAAGAATCCTAAATATTATCTTTTTTCTGGTTTTCCAACCACTAGAACAGGTGGGAAATGTTTCTTTTTATTTTGCCGATTTTTCTTTTTGTTCAGGTTTATAGTACAGTTTTTGCGACAGCAACGTTTGCAAAATAAGAAACGTTCCGCTGACAGACCAATAGAGCGGCAGAGCAGCAGGTGAAGCAATAGATGCCATGCCAATCATCAAAGGAGACAGAACTCCCATCATTTTCATCGGTCCTTGAAGCTGTTCATCAGGTATCGTTCTCAAGGATACTTTGAACTGCAAAAAATAAACGGCTGCTGCAATCAGCGTTAAAATCACATCGGGAGAGCCGAGATCAAACCATAAAAAAGAATGGCTGGCAATTTCTTTTGACCCGCGGATCGCATAATACAATCCCATGACGATCGGCAATTGGATAATAATTGGCAGACAGCCCATACCAAGCGGATTAATTCCGTTTGTGCGGTACAGTTCCATCATTTCCATCTGAATTTTTCGCTGCTCCTCTTGATCCTTCGCCTTTTTAAACTTTTCTTGCAGTTCTTTCATTTTTGGCATAACATGATTCATTTTCTCTTTCATCGATTGCTGTTGCTTATATTGGCGGAGCATAAGCGGCATCAGTACGAGCCGAATGATAAGGGTTATTAAAATAATGGCGATGCCGTAATTGCCGTTAAACCATTCTGCCAATGTTTTAATGAACATTGAGAAAGGTTCGACAAAAGTTTGGTGAAAAAAACCCGATTGGCTGCTGTCGGCGCTGCAGCCGGTTAACAAAATTGAGATAGCGATAACGAGTATATAAATACCATTTCTCATCTTTCTCCTCCTAAGCTTTTGCAATTTTGGGTTCAACCAGAAGGAAAAGATGCCCTTCAGAATCATCCGAACCTTCTCTCCGTTTTCTTTTTTTAACTAAAAAAGATAAAAAATGGATCGTAAACATCGAACCATTTTGGCCGTTTAGAAGGCAATCTATTTTTTCAGATTCCTTCCATACTGTTTTGCTTGAAAAAAGACAGTTAATGCAGGCTTTCCGTTTAAAAAATCGCAAACCAATCAAAAAGCAAGTTTGCAGAGAAAGAGCAATCAAAATGGTTTCCAATGTCAATTCCAGCTCTGGCACGAAGCTCACCTCAAAACACATTATAAAACATTTTACCTCGATCTGCTATGCTTGTCATGATTTCACACCAAAAACTAAAAATGTAAACTAATGAAAAATATCAGTTTACAAAAATAGAGATGTGCACTATGATGTGATATATAGCATGAAGAAAGGAGCATTTATATGAAATTACGTGATATGGTATTCATCGCTTTATTTGCAGCTATTGTTGGAGTTCTCGGGCTTATCCCGCCGATTTCTTTGCCTTTTACGCCAGTCCCCATCACCGCCCAAACGCTTGGGGTTATGCTAGCAGGCGCCATTCTCGGGGCAAAAAGAGGATTTGCCAGTTTGTTCTTATTCATTTTGTTGATTGCAGCAGGAGCACCTATCCTTTCTGGTGGAAGAGGAGGATTAGCTGTCCTATTCGGGCCGAGCGGAGGTTATATTTTATCATGGCCGATTGCATCGTTCATCATCGGCTATTTTGTTGAAAAAAACTTGCCAAACCTTAATTTTTGGAAAATATTTGCCTACAATATCATCGGCGGCATCCTATTCGTTTATTTGTGCGGCATCACATATTTATCTTTCCTGTCTCAATTAAAATGGTCGAGTGCTGCCATTTCTGCTTTGGCCTATGTTCCAGGGGATTTGACAAAAGCGGCTGTATCAGCATGGTTGGCAATACAAATGAATAAAGCATATCCGTTGATAAAAAGAGAAAATAAGCGGGCAGCTTAAAGGGGAGGTAAAATGGGAATAGGAAAAGACATAGAGCAATTTGCGCGCCTGAACGGGGAAAAACCAGCGATTCTTTTGCCGGATGGTGAACAGATAACCTATAAACAATTTTATCATCATATTCGAAACCTTCAAATGCACATGAAAACTGCTTCGAACAAAAAAAAGCAAACGGTCGGTATTTGGATTGGAAACGATCCGGAATTTTTGGAGGTGTTTTTTGCTGTTATTACCCTCGGGTGGATCGCTGTTCCTTTTGATCCGAAATGGACAAAAAAAGAGGTTAAGCAAGTCATGGAGGATTGTGCTCCAGATCTATGCATTGCAAGTAAATCATTTTTAAAACGGAGCCAATATTTTCCCGAACGTGTTGTGATGATTGATGAATGGAAGCGGCTCGAAAGGCCGGTTGAAAATGACATCCAAGTCAAATGGGAAAGTTTTGATGAAGAAATATTTTATCTAGGCTTTACTTCAGGATCAACCGGAAGACAAAAAGGATATATGAGAAATCACCGTTCATGGCTGAAAAGCTTTTATGCTTGCGAAGAAGTTTTCGGGTATGGCGAAGAGGATGTGATTGTTGCCCCCGGCCCGCTATGCCATTCATTGTCGCTGTTTGCGGCGGTTCACGCTTTACATATTGGTGCCACTTTTTATATGCTCCCGGTATTTTCGCCGAAAGAAACTTATAATATCTTAAAGGAGCGCAAGGCTACCGTTTTTTACGGGGTTCCGACAATGTTGGAAGCAATGCTGAAATTGCCTGTTGGAAAAGAGGATTCCATTAAGCAGCCTGTAAAAATGATTACGTCAGGTGCAAAACTTTCCAGTGCCACCAGACAGAAAATAAAAGACATTTTGCCGAACGGGCAAGTTTTTGAATTTTATGGAGCTTCCGAATTAAGTTTTGTCAGCTATTCCGATGAACAAATTTTCAAGCAGGCGCCCGGGAGTGTCGGCATTCCATTTCCGGGAGTCAATGTAACGATAAAAAAAGAAGACGGAAGCGAAGCTTTGCCAAACGAAATTGGCGAAGTTGTTGTAAGCAGTGAATTTTTATTTTCAGGTTATGTAAACAGCCAAAATGAAACAAATTCCGTTTTCCAGGATGATGGTGTTTCCATTGGCGACTTGGGCTATTTGGACGAAAACGGTTTTTTAACGATCGTCGGACGGAAAAAAAATATGATCATCAGTGGCGGTTTCAATATTTATCCTGAAGAAATCGAAATAGTGTTGAAAAAAAGGAAAGAGGTAGAAGAAGCCGTTGTCATAGGAGCAAAGGACGATTACTGGGGGCAAAAGCCAGTTGCATTTATTAAGTGGAAAAAGGGTGCGAAAGCCGAAAGCTTCCGGTCGTTGAAAAGATACTTAAAAACTGAACTTCCTCTACACAAAATCCCTCGCAAGTTTTATGAGGTTGAACAGTTCCCCTATACAACAAGCGGAAAAATTGCGAGGAACAAATTGGAGCAATTGATTAAAGAGGTGGGAAAATGACCGTCCCTGTTATCGTCATGGCGAAAAGAACACCTGTTGGAAAAATGGGAGGAATGTTTAAAACCGTTCCTCCAGAAAAACTGGCCGCTGCTGTCATCAAGGCCATTATTGAAGAAAGCGGAATTGATCCTGCCGAAATTGATGAAGTCATTTTCGGAAATGCTGTCGGTCCAGGAGGCAATATTGCGAGGCTCTCGCTTCTTACGGCTGGACTTCCCGAACAAGTTCCCGGGGTAACCGTTGATCGCCAATGCGGATCAGGATTGGAGGCGGTAAATCTCGCTTGCAGGCTTGTGCAATCTGGAGCCGGAGACATTTACATTGCAGGCGGCGTCGAAAGTACGAGCCTCGCCCCATGGAAAATAGAAAAGCCGGTATCACTGTATGACATGAGAGGGCCGAAAATTTTCACAAGAGCAAAATTTTCTCCTGATACTTCCGGTGATCCGGAAATGGGGGAGGCGGCGGAAAATGTTGCGGAAGCGTTCAACATTTCAAGAGAAGAACAAGATTGGTTTGCGTGGAAAAGCCACCAAAAAGCGGTTGCTGCTATGAAAGAAGGAAGATTTCAAAACGAAATAGTGGAAGTAAACGGCTTTATTAAGGATGAATGCCCCAAAGAGAAATTGAGTTTGGAAAGGCTTGCCGCGATGAAGCCGGTCTTTAAAGAAAATGGAACGGTAACCGTCGGGAATTCCTGTCCTTTAAATGATGGTGCATGCGCAGTCCTTGTTATGTCTGAGCGTAAATGCAAGGAACTGAAACTGAAACCGGCGTTGAAATTCGTTGATTGCACAAGTGCTGGCGTTGATCCGAAACTTTTAGGAATCGGTCCGGTTCCGGCCGTTCAAAAATTGCTGGCACGGAATAGACTGAAGATGGCTGATATCGATTTAGTGGAGTTTAACGAGGCTTTTGCTTCGCAAGTGCTAGCTTCGGCAAAAGAATTAAATATTCCGCAAGAAAAGCTGAATGTAGGCGGCGGGGCGCTTGCCATCGGCCATCCATATGGCGCTTCAGGTGCAATCTTGGTAGCAAGGCTTTGCACAGAAATGAAAAGAATAAAAGGCAAACGGGCAATCGCAACGTTGGGAATCGGCGGGGGATTGGGCATCGCGGCATTATATGAAGAATGGCAACAATAGCGAAAGCAAGATCACAAGTCCTTTATCGCAAGCAAATGAATGTAAAAAAATTTATTCAATCTTGACCTTGTTCTATAAAGGTCAAGATTTTGTTTTTTCGGCATGTTCCGGTACCTGCTTGGAATAATAAAAAAGAAATTTTTTGCTATACGTTTGCTGCTTTTTTCATTATAATTATTTTGGTTTATTTACTAATCAGTTTTTTGGAGGAAAAGGACATGATATTTCGGAAAAAGAAGGATCGTTTCTCAGAATTGCTGCTCCAAATATCGAACAATTTACTGGAAGCAGGAAAGTTTTTTGATGATTTTCAAATCAACGAGGAAACAATGAAGGACTTTTCCGCCCGTGTGAAAGAGTATGAAACGGCGGGAGATCATTTTGTGCACGAAATGATTAAAGAATTGAACCGCGCTTTTATTACTCCGATTGAAAGAGAAGATATTTTAGCGCTGACAATGAGCATGGATGATGTTCTGGACGGTTTTGAAGAGTCATCTGCGCTGCTTGAAATGTATAATATCACGTCACCGACCCCACATATGGATGATTTTGTGAAAATGTTGCGTAAATGTGTGACGGAAATAAATCGCGCCATTGAATTGTTGTCTGAAAATCAACTGATTAAAATCCGAAAGCACGCCATTCAGATCAAAGCTATTGAAACAAATTGCGACGAGCTGCTTAGAACGGCCATAAAAGAATTATTTGCATTAGAAAAAGATCCGATCAAAATCATTCAATATAAGGAAATTTATGAAACCCTTGAGGAAATTGCAGATAATTGCCAATCAGTGGCAAATACACTTGAAACGATCATTATGAAAAATGCATAAGAGGTGGACAAGCCAATGGATGCTATTTTTATCCTGACTTTATTGATTGTCGTCGGGGCATTATGTTTTGATTTTATCAACGGGTTTCATGATACAGCCAATTCAATCGCCACCTCTGTTTCCACCAAAGCTTTAAGACCAAGGCAAGCCATTGTTTTGGCAGCAGCCATGAATTTTTTGGGCGCCATGACGTTTACCGGAGTTGCCAAGACGATTACAAAGGATATTGTTGATCCGTTTGCTCTTGAAAACGGATCCGTTGTCATACTTGCCGCACTGGTGGCAGCGATCGCTTGGAATCTGATCACATGGTATTACGGCATTCCAAGCAGCTCATCACATGCCATTATCGGTTCGATAGCAGGAGCTGCCATTGCAGCAGCGGGTTTTCATTCATTAAATTATGCAGGTTTTATTAAAATTATTGAATCTTTAATTGTTTCGCCAATACTCGCTTTTGTTGTGGGCTATATCGTTTATTCCATCATTAAGATCATTTTCAGAAATCGAAATTTATATAGAACGAATAAGCAATTTCGGATTATACAAGTAGCCACTGCGGCGCTGCAAGCTTTCACCCACGGTACGAACGATGCTCAAAAAGCGATGGGTATTATCACGATGGCGTTGATTGCCAACCAATACCATACAACAACGGAAATACCGTTTTGGGTGCAGTTGTCGTGCGCGCTTGCCATGGGGCTCGGAACGTCAATTGGAGGTTGGAAAATTATTAAAACCGTCGGCGGGAAAATTATGAAAATTCGTCCTGTTAATGGCGTTGCCGCAGATTTAACAGGGGCGTCCATTATCTTCGGCGCAACTTTTATCCATTTGCCTGTCAGCACAACACATGTCATTTCTTCTTCCATATTGGGAGTGGGAGCAGCTCATAGATTAAAAGGAGTTCAATGGAACACAGCTAAGCGCATTGTCATCACATGGTTTATCACTTTGCCTATTTCGGCGCTGCTCGCTGGAATGGTGTATTATGTAATTAATTTGCTGTTTTAAATTTTTTCCAATCGTTTTTATACAATTGAATATAGAGAAAAAATGAGCGGGGTTTCCCTGCTCATTTTTTTTGTGAAACTCATGATTTCGTCTGGCGAATTCTGCGAATATACCAAGCAATGGCGGCGATGGCCAGAACAGCAATCACAACGTAAATGATTTTGGAATAAACATCAATATATTCAGTGATGACCGGCCAAGCTTCTCCCAGCCCTGCGCCGACCGTAATAAGGAAAATGTTCCAGATTAGGGAGCCGATCGTTGTAAAAATGAAAAAAAGCATGAAATTCATGTTGGACATCCCGGCAGGTATGGAAATTAAACTGCGGACAAGGGGAATGATCCGGCAAAACAATACCGTCCAGATGCCGTAGCGGTCAAACCAATGATCAGCTTTATGGATATCTTCTTTTGTAATTTTTAGAATGTGCCCCCAACGGTCAATGATTTTTTCCAATCGCTCCACATCAATCAGCAATCCGATGCAGTATAAAATCACAGCGCCAACCACAGAGCCGCAAGTTGCAGCAAAAATCACTCCGGGGATGGTTAAATCTGAATAGGTTGTCATAAAACCTCCAAAAGGAAGGACAATTTCGGAAGGGATTGGCGGGAAAATATTTTCAAGAGCAATAATCAAAAAAATTCCCCAATATCCATATTGTTCCATAAAATGGGTTATCCAGTTTTCCATCTATTTTCCTCCTATATAAAACTACTTCTATATTATACTAAATAATTGGTTAAAAAAATGGCCAATTAATAAAAACTTCCAGTCTTGACTGGAAGTTTTAGAGCAACAGATAAATTTGGAAAACAGCGAAAAGAACGGCGGTCAAAATGAAAATGTTTTTAGCAATGATTTTCTTTTTATGTTTATCAACCACTTTTAATTCTTTTTTATTCAATTTCGCCTGATTCGCCTCAATCCACTGTTTCACTTCCCATTTGTTTCGGCAGCTTGTTAAATATGTCTCCCCATTTTTTCCCGTTGCATGAATAATAAAACGGCAAGACTTTTTTGTATCCAAGCGTTTCCCCCAACCTTTTCGTTGATGTGTGAACATACGGATATTTTATCAGTTTTTAGTAAAGATTCAACCCATTTTCATATTATTTTTTCCTTTTCAATTTTATGAAAATAGAATGGAAATTCAAGGCTCTTTCGTGTATGAAGAACTTTCGCGACATTCATACTACATATTAGAAACGGAGGTTTTTTGATGAACGTTCTTATTATTTATGCACATCCGAATCACAACAGTTTTAATTACGCCATCCTTCAGACAGTTGTTCAAAAACTTCAGGAAAAACAGCATGAGGTCAAAATAAGGGATTTATATGACATGAACTTCAATCCCGTGTTGAAAGAAGATTACTTTACAATAAAAAATCCAATGATTCCAAACTCCATTCAAGAAGAACAAAGACTAGTGGCATGGGCAGAGCAGCTGATTTTCATTTTTCCAACTCGGTGGAACGGAATACCCGCCATTTTAAAAGGGTATATTGAAAAAACATTTACAAACGGCTTTGCATTTATTTTCACGGATGAAGAAGCAAAAGGCTTATTGGAAAACAAAAAATCGATTATATTTCAAACAACATCCCAGCCGGAACATTATTTAAAACCGTATCAATTGGTGGCATCAATGGTAACAGTCATGGATGTCGGATTTTTAAATTTTTGCGGCATTGAAACAATAACCCATAAGTTTTTTTATTCTGTGCCATATGTTGATGAACAAACAAAGCGAGGTATGCTGAAAGAAGTGGAAGACATCATGGAAATGATATAATCTTTCCTCGCTCGAAAAATGGTCGCAATGGCAAGGACAAGAATCGACATCATGGAAATGATATAATCTTTCCTCCCTTTGAAAAGACAGCTCAGCAAAAGAAACTATGTCCAATACTGAACAATATTCACATTTTTCGATAAATACAGCATAATGGTATTGGATATTTTGAAAGGGAGTTGTGGGGAAATGGTGAAAGGTTTGCAAGATGCTGCAACATTACATAACGGTGTTCAAATGCCTTGGTTTGGGTTAGGCGTCTATAAGGTGGAAAACAGCGAGGCGATTCAAGCGGTAAAGGCTGCGCTGAAAGCGGGATATAGAAGCATAGATACGGCAGCTTATTATCAAAATGAAGAAGGGGTGGGAATCGGCATAAAAGAAGCGGGGATACCGCGTGAAGAGCTTTTTATTACATCGAAAGTGTGGAATAGTGATCAAGGATATGACTCAACAATAAAAGCTTTTGAAGCAAGCTTGAAACGGCTTGGACTTGATTATTTGGATTTGTATCTAATCCATTGGCCAGTGAAAGGAAAATATAAAGAAACGTGGAAAGCCCTTGAGAAGGTATATAAGGAAGGGAAAGTCCGCGCGATCGGCGTCAGCAATTTTCACATTCATCATTTGCAAGATTTATTGCAAGAAGCGAAAATAAAACCAATGGTCAATCAGGTAGAATTTCATCCCCGATTGACGCAAAAGGAACTTCGCCAATATTGCAAAGAGCAAGGTATCCAGTTTGAAGCTTGGTCTCCTCTTATGCGGGGACAACTGTTTGACAATGATGTATTAAAAGAAATAGGGAAAAAATATAACAAAACACCGGCTCAAGTCATTTTGCGGTGGGATCTGCAACATGAAGTGGTGACGATTCCAAAGTCAGTAAATGAACAGCGAATCATTGAAAATGCCTCGATTTTTGATTTTGAATTGACAAAGGAAGAAATGGATCGGATCGATGCGTTGAATGAAAATAAGCGGATCGGATCAGATCCGGACAATTTTGATTTTTAATGAAAGTGTGGTTCATTCCGTTGAACAATTGTTTTTCAAAAATGTTGATTGCAGCCGGATTTGTACTGGTCCTTTATGGTTTATGGAACATTGCCGATACAAATTTTCAAACGTCTCAATCTTTACAAGAAGCCAAAAAACTGATTGAGGAAGGAAAAGCTGAAGCGGAAGATCTTAAGCAAAGCGCTGGACGTTTTGCCCCTGTATTTGGCGATGTCATTGGAATATTGGAAATTCCTAAACTAAATGGCGAGCTCCCGATTGTAGAAGGAACATCGCCGGATGATTTGGAAAAAGGTGTCGGGCACTACAAAGGCAGCTATTTTCCAAATGAAAATGGCCAAATTGTGTTGTCAGGGCACAGAGATACTGTGTTTCGCCAAATAGGGGAACTTGAAATTGGAGATTCGCTCATTCTTCGTGTTCCCTACGGCGAATTTAAGTATACGATTATCGATACAAAAATCGTGGATGCTGATGATACAAGCATTATTACGCTCCAGAACGACTATGAAGAATTGATATTGACAACATGTTATCCTTTTACATATGTCGGGGATGCTCCTGAACGGTATATTATATATGCTGAAAGGGCGAAGGGATAATATTTGTTTGCGTATAGAAATACTTACCTGTAACATCCATTCTTTCGGTATGTTATCTTTAGGATAACAAATGTTTGAAAGGTGATGGTTCCGTGAAAATTGTTTCAGCTTCAACGGAAGAACAGGAAGAACATATACAAAATCTTATTGAAACAATGTTTACTGTAACGTTCCCGAAATTTTTTTCAGATGAAACCATTCATTCGATTGCCGAACGCACGATTTTGAAGAAGTCCGATCTTTTTTACAACGGAACAATGGAGGAAGCGTTAAAAATTATTTCCAGCCTGCAAACATTGATTGTTTTGCTCGAACTTAAAGCAGCAGGAAAAGAACAAAAACATTTTCAGGAATTGTTTGAACGTAATTGTAAAATTCTTGGAAATTTCGGTATCTGTTTTCCTTTTTCCTTTGACCAGTTTCCGACAGGTGGAGACAGAAAAGAGAAACTGAGCAGGTATACAAAGCCAGCAAACAAATGGATGATATAAGGCCGCTTTTGGAAATAAAGCGGCCTAATGTTTTTATTTTTTCCACTTTGACAAGATGCCCCGAAAAACATCTTCGTTTTGATAGCCTACAACTCGGTCCGCTTCTTTACCGCTCACGAAATGGACAAGCGTCGGTGTCGCCTCGATATGATATTGATCCCAGCCCTCTTCAAATTCAAGAAGATTATATTGGACAATGTCGACCTTCATTTCTTTGGCTAACGGCATTAATATCGGGGTCGTTCTTTTACAATGTGGACATGTGGAACTAAAAAAATAAACAATGACATTTTCTTTATTTTTCAGCTTTTTCTCCAATTCTTCAGGGAGGATGATGTTTTGATAATTCGGATCGTCCAAAAGCTTGACGGTTTCAGGGTGAAGTTCGGATTTGTTATACGGATTTCCCTCAACTTTTTGTTTTTGCTGCATATTTGTGACAATGGCTAGGGCTGCGAAAAGCAAAAGAATGATTCCGCCAAAAATAAGTATCTTTTTCATATGAACACCTATCCTTTAGTACGTATAATAAGTAAATTTGAAATGAAAATGATTGTAAATCCAATTAAGGCTAAAAAGGGGATCGTGATAAAACCAAACCAATTAATGTATTCGCCTGTACAAGGGACTCTTCCGCAGGCGGGAGCATGTTCCGTAAAATAAGGAATTTTTTGCAGCGAATAGTGATAAATAGATATCATTCCGCCGAGAACGGATAAAACGATCGAATAGAAAGAAATATGATAATCCTTCTTAATGAATGCCAAGCCAAGCAAGATCACCTGAGGGTACATAAAAATGCGCTGGAACCAGCACAATTTGCATGGTTCAAACTGCAAAATTTCTGAAAAATAAAGGCTTCCTAAAGTTGAAATAAATGAAGCAATCCAAGCAAACAACAATAAATTTTCTTTTCGTTTATTTTGATTCATGATACAGACACTCTCTTCTTTCTTTCTACATGCATTATAATACATTCTCTTTCATTTAAAAATGATTTGTCGGAAGTCTTAATAAATTGTTCAAAATAAAACAGTGTTTGGCATTCATAAAATTTTGGACAATTGTCCAAACTATCAGCGAAAGGAGTGAAAACATGGAAAAAATTCGCGATATTATGTCATCAAATGTGATCTCAGTTTCATCCAATCAAACTGTTCAAGAGGCTGCTCAGCTAATGAGACAGCACAATATTGGAGCATTGCCTGTAATAGACAATGGCCAATTAAAGGGTATGGTCACAGACCGCGACATTACGCTTCGTACTACTGCTCAAGGCAAGAATGAAGACACGACGGTTGGTCAAGTCATGTCGACAAACCTTGTTTCCGGCCGTCCGGAAATGAGCGTTCAGGAAGCAGCCGAATTAATGGCGCAAAATCAAATTCGGCGATTGCCTGTTGTGGAAAACAACCAAGTGGTCGGCATGGTGGCATTAGGCGACTTGGCAACGAATTCCATGTCCAATGAATCAGCAGGTGAAGCATTGACGGATATTTCGGAGAAAGATCTCGACTCATTTTAATTTAATTTTGCGCTCTTACTAGAATGAATCCCCTTATCTTAGGCGGCTAATGCAATGTCTTTTGTCTAAGAAAAGGGGGTTTTTTAGTGCAAGAAAGAGAAAATACTTTTGAAGGAAGAAACAACCGGGTTGTTATAAGGAGTTCCATTTTCTGTAGTGCGTACTTTCGACTGTTTGCCTGCTGCTTGCAAAGCCTCAAGTAATGTCTCTATTTTCATAGATCGAAGAATGTTTGGATATTCTAGACAGAACAAGAGCCTTCGAACGGATATTTCACCATCATACTTGCGGGTTTGTCAAACAATTGTAAAAAAAGAAGGCGGATTAGGTTTCAAGTGCTCAGTTTGTAGAGAAAAAATACCTCTTTTTTCAACTGGATTTTTCATCTGGCTTTTCTCTATTTTAAATCATAATTCGCCATGATATAATCGAAATAATAAAATTGTTTGGATGCCTTGATGCGCAGTAGGGGTGTGGAAAATGAATGTAAATATACGTACCAAGGACATTTTAAATAAATTTAGTCTATCACGGCAAACTTTATATAACTGGATAAGAGAAGGGAAATTAAATGCACCTAAGAAAGATTGGAGAGGTTGGAGAATGTGGACACAGCAGCATTTACTAGAATTGGAAAACATCATAGAAATGAATCAACAAAAAAATCAAACGCCGTTCAATCCAGATGTAAAACTTCATATACATAATCGGAGATATTTGGGGAGCAAATATAAATTATTGCCTTTCATAGGGAAAGTCGTTAGTGAAAATTGCAAGGATATAAAAGTGGTTGCAGATATTTTTGGAGGTACAGGAGTCGTTGCAGATTTTTTTAATAAAAAAGGCAAAACCGTCATTGTGAATGATATTCTATTCTCTAATTATTTGTCATATTTAACATGGTTCAGTGATGAAAAGGTTGATTATGAAAAAATCGAATATTTAATTGCCCATTTCAATCAAACAAACCCGCGTGAAGATAATTATGTTTCTGAACATTTTGGCGGTACATACTTCACTGTTGAAAATGCCCGCAAGATTGGTTTTATACGAGAAGAAATAGAAAAAATAGGAGACAGTCTTTCTTTCCGGGAAAAAGCGGTACTCATTACTTCGCTGCTTTATGCAATGGATAAAGTGGCTAATACAACGGGACATTACGACGCATTTAGAAGAAAGTTGGATGCCACTAAAGAAATAAAATTGCTGGTTCCTGAATTGAAAGACGAAATGAACAAGGGCAATCGAATTTACAATCAAGATGCCAATGAATTGGTAAGGAATATAGCTGCTGATTTAGTTTATATCGATACACCTTATAATTCACGCCAATATAGTGACGCTTATCATTTATTAGAGAATATCGCGGAATGGAAAAAGCCGGAAGTTGTGGGTGTTGCAAAAAAAATGGTGAATCGGTCACATATTAAAAGCGATTATTGTACAATGAAGGCTCCACAGGCATTTGCTGATTTAATCTCTCATATTGACAGCAAGTACATTCTAGTTTCATATAATAATATGGCTCAAAAAGGTGTCGGAAGATCAAATGCAAAAATTTCATCGGAAGAGATCATTGAGATTTTAAGTTCTAAAGGGCATGTCAGTATCTTTGAGACAGATTTTACTCCATATACAACGGGAAAATCGAAAATTGATAATCATAAGGAAATTCTTTATCTATGTGAATTGAGTTAGGTGGTCAAGGGTGTTGAAAGTTGAAAAAAAGTATCTTAAGTCATGTTTTAATTATACTGGAGGGAAACATAAACTTCTTCAACAAATCATTCAATTGTTCCCAACGAATATTCATACATTTGTTGACTTGTTTTGTGGTGGAGCAAATGTAGCCATTAATGTGGAAGCAAAGGGCAAAATTTATTGTATTGATAAACAAGAAGAAGTAATTCGTTTTTTTAACACACTTCAAAAGTACAGTATAGAAGAAATATTTAGAACGATTAAAGAAATTATTGAAACGTTTGGATTATCGAATACATTTCAATATGGCTACGAATATTATAGATGTGAATCCAGCACGGGCTTATCTCATTACAATAAGGAAAAGTATAAGGCGTTAAGGGATTTTTATAATAACAACAAAAAACAAAATGAAAATCATTCATATTTTGATTTGATTTTTTACGTGTTAACAGTATATGGATTTAATAATCAAATACGATTTAATAAAAAAGGTGATTATAATATTCCGGTCGGTAAAAGAGATTTTAATGAAAATATCCAAAATAATCTTTATCAATTTATTCAAGTGATCCAAAAAAAAGATTTCATCTTTCAATGCAAAGATTTCAGAGACATGGATATTCATTTGACGGAAGGAGATTTTTTATATGCGGACCCGCCGTATTTAATTTCCACTGCTACTTACAATGAACAAAACGGTTGGACGATAAATGACGAGAAAGATTTATTGGAATTGCTTGATTCATTAGATAGGAAAGGCGTTAAGTTTGCTTTATCCAATGTTATTGAACATAAAGGGAAGGAGAATACTATCCTGAAGGAATGGATCAATAAACATAAACATTATCGTGTGCATTATCTAGACTATAATTACAATCATTCTAACTATCAATTTAAACATAAAAAATCGAAAACATTGGAAGTATTAATTACAAACTACTAGTAGGATTGTAACTCAAAAGGCTTTTCTGTTCACAGTATATATTTGTGTTTGATGAATTAATGAGCATAATAACTTTAGGGCTATTTCAACATTTGAAATAGTCCTCTTTTTTTTGATTTTTTAAAATTATTCATAAAAATGGTGATTTAGTTTATCATTATTGTGGATAATGATTGGATTCTGTAGAGGAGGATTTTGCAGTGTTATTTACAATTGATAGAGTTCAATTTTCATACTCTCAACAGCAATATTATTTTTATGAGTTTATGGAGATACCGAATATAAAATTATTAATTATGACGAGTAATTTTTGGGAAACCCTCTACAGCATGATAAACGATATTGAACGTAAAAAATTAACCTTTCTCTTAAACAATCAGTTAAATACAGTTAAAATTTTTATTTTTTATCAACGGGGAGTCAATTGTTTTATAAAGATAGAAATTAATCCTCATTTAAATCAAACGTTTGGCGATGTATGGGAATTTAAAGATATTCAGAAGTGGTTTAGAGGTTTAAATAATATCGATGGAGACAGCCGGTCAAAAGGATTAGGGGCTACTAAAAGCGAAAACATTGATTATTATGTTAATGGGCTGTTAAGGTTGTTGTATGATAAAGAAGATTATCAAGATGATAATGGTCTCGAACTAACAAAAAAACTTTTAGATGGTGATACTACAAAAGGTTTTGATTTGGATTTATTGCAATATATACAATCTACCAATGAATATATAATATATGAATTTTTAAAAAGAGAAAATTCTTATATTAGTAACATACAAGCGCATCCAATGCGCTATTGTTGGACTGGTAGGCGGAATGATAATAAGCAGAAGTTTATTTCGTTGTGGAATATCAAGCAATTTTTAAACGGAAGATTGTTTTTAATAAACTATAGTGATGACGACAACGAACGAGTTTCAATCATTGAAGTGTTAGATTTAGATGCAAATAAGGGCATCTTGGAAGAAAAAAAATATTGCATGAGTAAAAATGTTTTTATAGGCTGGCTCCGTGATATGAATCATTATAGTTCTTCTAGCAACAATTATTTGGCTGACTTCAAATGTGTTCATTATGATAAACAGTTTTTCAGGAATTTTAATGATAACAAAAAACGATATGGTTCTGAGTTTTTAATTTGATTGGAGGTTTTTGAATTGCCGGGTACATGGAGTATAAGTACTACTTTAAGAAATCCTGAACGTATTGCTGGCTTTTTAAAGGTATTATCAAGATTCGAAGGTGAAGTATTTGACGAGAGAGTTCAAGGCTTATTTTTCAAAGAATTAATAAAAACAAAACAATATAAACCAAATAGTATATCTGAATACTATAAGAGCAAATTTGAAGATCCAGAGGAGTTTACAGAAGAAGAAGTTGATGAAATCCTTAGCCAAGTGAAATATGAGAATAAAAGTTTTAATAATGACCAAAGCCAAGCATATGCTATGCGGGGAAGAACAGCAGTAAGTAACATAACGAAAATGGGGCTCGCAATTGCTAAAGAATCTATGGGCACAGTGAAAATTACTGAACTAGGCAAAAAATTGCTAGCCGGTAAAATAGATTTATCAACTGTGTTTTTTAGATATTTTTTAAAATGGCAGTACCCAAATCCTATAGAAAAAGGTTATGGGCATTTTAATATTAATCCCTTTATAGCGGTATTGCATGTTATAAATAAGGTTAATAAAAAATGGGAGAAACTAGGTAACAAACCGGTTGGAGTTTCTAAAGAAGAGTTTTCATTATTTTTGACAACTTTAATTGATTATAGAGACATAGATAAATGTGTAGACCAAATAATAAAGTTTCGTAATGAAAAAAGAATGTTAGACAAGAACGAACAGCAAGGATATGTTGAAAAAAGATTTATCGAAACGGCTGTAGAGTGCTTTGATTTAAATCCATTCGACAAAAAGAAAATAGAAACTAAAGTCAACAATTTGCGTGATTATGGAGATTCGGCAGTTCGATATTTTAGACAGACGAAATTATTATACTATAGAGGGAATGGCAGATATATCGATTTGGCTCCTACTAGAATAGTGGAAATTCAAAGATTACTTGATAATTTCGATGGAAGTGCTATGGGGTTTCAAAAGGCCGATGATTACTTGAATTATATGTCAGATATCAATCAACCTGCATTGCCATGGGAAAATATTAAAGACTTAAAGTCCGTGTATGAGAATTTACTTGAAAAAGCAAATTCAATGCAAATCGATATAAATAATCAATATGGTGGGCAGGCGTTACATCAGTTTAACCTATTAAAGAAAGATTTAAGGACAATTGAAGAATATAATGCTGAAATTTCGAATCTCAGGGATGTTATTAAAACCCTTAATAATGACTTGACAATACTTAAAGAAAGAAGTTTAGCAAATCTTGATTTCTATATTGAAAAATTATTAGAACTTGCAAATAGAAGAAGAAGTATTAGTGGGCAAGATCCTTTAAATTTAGAGTATTACGTTACTCAAACTTTAATGGCAATAGATGATGCGAGAGAAATATATCCTAACTATTCTGTGGGTGATGATAATATGCCAATCTTTACTGCACCGGGAAATTCACCTGATATAGAGTGTTATTATTCAACTTTTAATATGATATGTGAGGTAACTCTCTTAAGAGGGAGAGACCAATGGTTTAATGAGGGACAACCTGTGATGAGGCATCTAAGAGATTTTGAAGATAAAACAGGAAATCAAGCAATGGATAATTTCTGTTTATTTATTGCTCCGAATATCCATCGTGATACTTTAAACACATTTTGGATGAGTGTCAAACTAGGATATGAAGGTCAAATCCAGAAGATTGTACCTTTGACAATTAATCAGTACGTAACGGTATTAAAAAAGATAAAGGAACTGAATGAACGAGGAAAGAGAATCAATCATCAGGAATTCAAAAAATTATTGTCAGATATTTATAAAAGCAATGAAGCTGCTGGAAACGACTCAACAGTTTGGTTCAATAACATAGATACTGTAATTGAAAATTGGTATACTACATTACTAGGCGCATAGCATTACAAACTTTTTTTGCATTTTATATTTATTTTACATAAGGAAATATTGGCATTTCTATCAGCACCCGGCATCAAAAATTTATTGGCAGAAGACCTCGAGTGTTAGTTCTGAGGGTCTTTTTCATTAAGTCATCATACAACATGGCTAAACATTCCCTCATTTGAAACGGCTGGCTTGTGCTGTTTATTTGTTCACATAGGGTACGGAAGATTTATTAACAAAAAATGGGTATTTTACTGAAATAAATGGCAATATACGATAAATTTTTGGGATTGCAGTTTGATGTGGATCCTCCCAAATGCTTGTTTCTCAAAAGCATGAATACCCCGTGCATTCTTTCCAAGATTCATTCATAAAACATAAAAGGAATCTTTTTTGTATAATGTGGATAATAGGATAGAGTCGTCAACGATTTCTAGTTATTTTTTAACAAAAGGGTGTCATGTCTTTTTTAAGCAAGGCAGTTGGAATTCAAAAAATAAACGTCTTTTTAGTGAAAACGTTGGTGAAACATTGTTCCAATGATGGTGATCTGATCATTATGTATGCGGCCAGCTTCTTAAAACTTAAGTAATCAAAAAGGAGCATTCCTGTTAGAAGTTTTTTCGGGGACTTGAATAAAAAAAGCCCTCTTGGTATGATTCGGGGGTGTCAA
>NZ_JBVVUU010000024.1:0-40056 GCF_056032925.1 Aeribacillus sp. JST-2 | reverse complement strand
GCTACTCTAGATTGAGTATCAATCTCGCTAACTTATTTCCGGAATTGTGTGAACATCACAGAATATGGTGATGAGACTAAAAGATTTTGTAAACCTTTAGAAAGAGAATCATTAGAACCTACAAATTTAGTTGCAATTCATCCAATAACACCAAAAACTAAAACGTCCAATTCATTGGAATAACAATACATGGTCCAGTTTGTTTGCCTCCTGAAGGTTTAAAAGGAGATTTAGAAAAAATGTACCAAAAATTAATTGCCGTCATTGAGAACAAAACAACAGTGCAAAGACTTATTAAAAGTCAATCAGTGAAGGAAATTATCGAAATTTTAAAATAGGATTATGAAATTTTACATAAGAGGGATGTTAATGAACGGTAAACCTTTCGTGATGCAAGTGCTTTTTTATTTTATGAAGAAAAGGACTTTTGTTGTAAACGTTTCCGTTGTTTAACAGAAAATGCTTAAATTTAAAATAAAGCGATTTCAAACTAAAATGAATTTGTTAGCCAGTTTCAATACAAATATGGAGGGATCTAAAAATGAAATGTGCGGTTGGAATGAGCACAAGTTTTGTTGGTCACAAAAATGAAAAATGCCGCTAAATCCAAAAATATAGAAGCTGATATTTTTGCTGTTTCTGCTTCTGAAGTTGAGGATGTTTTGGAAAAGAAAACGGTAGATGTTTTATTGTTGGGCGCAAGTGAAATTTATGTCAAAGTTGGCAGACAAAAATATAAAAATTGATGCTATTAATATGCAATATTATGGCATGATGAACCGAGAAAAAGTATTGGAGCAAGCCATTAATTTAATTGAGGGTAAATAATTTTATAGGAGAACGATTATTTATATTTTAGGGAAGGGACAAAGTCTATGGAATGAATTTCTAAGACAAAAAGATAAAGGCAGGGGTTGGTCAATGCAAAAGCTAATAAAGTTACTGGAAAATAAAATGACGCCGATGCAATGAAACTTGATGGCAATCGTTATGTTACAGCGATTAAAGACGGATTCTTCGGTGTGATGTCGCTTTTGATTATCGGTTCATTCTTTTTATTATTGCTGTCCGCAAATCTCCCTGCTTTAGCCGTTTGGGACAGTCCGGGCTTTTCCGAATAATTTACTTTTCCAAACGGATTTCCTCAGGTTACATTTCCATCTGGACATTTTCATCTAAATAAACGGTTGATTGATTTTTGGTTGTTTTATGTTTTGTTTTAAGACTTCTGGAAACACAACTCGGTGAACGATTGTTGTATACTCTTTGCCGCGATTTTTTTAATTACTTCATCGCTCACCATTCGGATTTCATTTCCGTTTTCATAGTAAGTTTCTAAATTATATAACCCCGAATTTCGGTTATTAGGAAATGTCAAGCAGTGCGTAATGCAGTTGAAGCTTTCCTGTAGAGAATCGAGTCCACTTTAAAAATAACACCTTTGCATAGGTTCCAATTTTTGCGGTTCACGAGGCAAGACACAACGCTGGTGCGAAATTCAGTCATCACTGAAAAATAGTTCAATACATAGTATGAAAAAATGGGCTTTGGTAATTTGGAAATAGGATGTTCTATGAATATTTTGTGAAATATCGGACAAACTATTTGCTTGTTTTATCCAAATGAAAGCTTTCTAGATTTACAAAGAATAAAACACAACCAACTGGTTGATTCCTTCCAACTTGCCGATACTGCCCTTTCTCTTCGCAATGTTAAAAAAGTATGTAAGATTTTATTACATTAATATTACAAAAAAATTAACAAGAGAGTATATTAATTTACATATTCAAGACCTATTATTTTTTACTCTAAAATAGAACGATGTTCCTCTTAGCGGAACAAAATGAGTAATGAAATAAAGAGGTTCAAATTGTGAGGAGGGAATGTGATGGAACAATTGGAAATGAACAAAAATTTATCGGAACAAATAGGTATAGAGAGCAAACCTAAGATTACAAAGTATCAGTGGAAAACATTGTGGGCATCCACAATTGGCTATGCAATGGACGGACTGGATATGATGATCCTTGCATATACATTGCCTCTGATCATGGCCTTCTATGGGCTGAATCAAGCTGAAGGCGGCGCTCTCTCTACCATCACTCTGCTCGGATCGGTACTGGGGGGGATCTTTTTCGGCACTTTGGCAGATAAGTTTGGCCGAGTTAAGGTTTTTTCATGGACTATCTTAATTTTTTCGGTTTTCACTGGTCTTTGTGCTGTTGCGCCTAACGAGCAGGCCTTTGCATTTTTCCGTTTTATGGCCGGGCTTGGTCTTGGCGGAGAGTTCGGTATTGGCATGACCATTGTCAGCGAGAGCTGGCATAAAAAATATCGTTCAAGAGCAACATCGATTGTTGCAGTCGGTTTTCAGTTTGGAACCGTTCTGGCTACACTAGCCGTGTTATTTATCGCACCTGAATTTGGTTGGCAAGGTGTCTTTTTGGCAGGGGTATTGCCTTCATTGTTAGCATTCTGGTCTCGTAAAAATCTAGAAGAACCGGAAATTTGGAAGGTTTTAAAAAAGGAAAATAAAAATAAAATTGCGATTGGACAACTTTTTTCTTCTGCTAAACAAACAAAAACTACGATTGGCCTTATCATCGCGACGACTGTTCAGAACTTTGGTTTTTATGGAATCATGACCTGGATGCCGACCATGCTCGCTACTGAAATGGGTTACTCTTTTAACAAAACGACCGTTTGGACAGTAGTCACTATTATTGGCATGATTATCGGCATTATTACATTTGGCATTTTGGCAGATAAAATCGGGCGCAGACCGTCCTATATCATTTATTTATTTTCAGCTGCGACAATTGTTTGGATTTATTTTCATCAAACTTCTACAACGATTCTTCTGCTCTTGGGAGGAGTGCTCGGATTTTTTGTAAACGGCATGATGGGCGGATATGGCGCTCTGCTTGCCGAACATTATTCAACCGAAGCAAGATCGACAGCAGAAAATGTCATTTTTAACATCGGCCGGGGATTTGCCGGATTTGCGCCATGGATTATCGGTTATCTGTCATTAAATTACTCCTTAAGCTTTGCTTTAGGGCTAATTTCTCTTACGTATATAATCTCAGCGTTAAGTTTTATCTTTTTAATCCCTGAAACGAAAGGAACAGAATTGAAGTAGTCGGATCGGTTTCCGTTATTTATTTAGTAAAAAGGGGTTAATGTTTATGGAATGGTTAGATCGAATGATATCGGTCATGGACATAATCAGTGAAAAATCGGTAGAAGGTATTGGTATAACGGAATTATCCAAGCAAACCCTTATAAGTAAGGGAACTCTTCATCGGATGTTAAAAAACATGGTTGAACATAAACTGCTTACCCAGGACGCTGTTACGAAACGATATATGCTGGGGCCAAAATCAATGTTATGGGGTAGCGAATTTCTTCGCAACCAAGATCCAACAGGCTTGTTAACTCAGTATTGCAATGAAATTGGCAATAAAACCAACCTATATTCTTATATTTGCAGATTCCAATCCAATCAAGTCTATTGTACCTATACACATCAACCATCAGATGTACGCCATAAATATTTTGTCCATCTCGGCCAGAGAATGCCGCTGCACTGTACGTCAGCGGCAAAAGCAATACTGGCTTACCAGCCTCCTAATTTAGTAGATGGCCTTCTGCAAAAAGAAGATTTAATGAAGTACACCGAATACACAAAGCAGGATATTGAATTGATAAAAAGGGAATTATCCGAAATTCGCCAGGACGGTATTGCTTTTTGCAATCAAGAATTGGAAGTAGGTGTTTATGCTATGTCCGTACCGCTTTTTCATGAAAATCATAAAACGGCCATAAGTCTTAGCTTGGTCGGGGAATGCCAATATATTCAAGAAAACCGAATGCAATTCATCAAGGAACTGAAAAACATTTCCGAACAGGCAAGCGAGCATTTAATATCTATGAATCTATTAAGTTCCAATCGGATCTAGAGAAAAAGAATAGCAAAAACAAGTCGGAAAAGAGGGGTGGGAAAAACAATGGAATTATCTGAAACATTGGGGGACAGATATGAGGTGGTTTTTTGAAAATTTCCAGGGTTATGCAAACATTAGAAAAAATCAACGAGTTTGGAAAGACGGATTGCGGTATATCAAGATTAGCTTATTCAGATGAAGAACAACAGGCCAAATTCTATTTATTGGAGCAATGTCGGAATTTAGGGATGAAAATAAGCGTCGACCCGGTTGGCAATATGATCGCCCGTTATGAAGGGTTGGATCATACATTGCCTGCTGTAGCTGTTGGTTCCCACTTAGATACTGTTTACAATGGGGGCAAGTTTGACGGTGTGCTGGGTGTTGTAGCAGGACTTGAAATTGTTAGGAGCATTGTGGAACAAGGGATCACAACGCTTCATCCAATTGAATTGATATGTTTTGCTTGTGAAGAATCATCCCGATTTAATTTTTCAACATTAGGCAGCAAAGCGATGATCGGCAGCTTAAACCTCGAAACCCTTAAACAGTTGAAAGATCATGATGGCATTTCCTTAGCACATGCATTTCAAAAGCAAAATTTACACCTCGAAAACTACCATATGGCGGAAAGAACAGAAAGGGAATTAAAGGCGTTTTTTGAACTTCATATCGAACAAGGCGCCAAGCTAATCGAAAGCGGAAAAAGAATAGGAATTGTTACTGGCATTGCAGCTCCATTGCGATTAGCCGTAAGTATTGAAGGGAAAAGTTCCCATTCCGGGACAACGGCGATGGGGCATCGCAAAGACGCTTTATTGGCTGCTGCCGAATTATCTTTAGCTGTGGAAGAAGCGGCACTTGCTGAAAGCGATTTTGAAACAGTGGCAACGGTGGGAGTGTTGGATGTTCATCCTTGCGCCATGAATGTGATTCCGGGATTAGCGGAATTAAAGATTGACATTCGAAGTACTGACATTGAATCTCGTAATCGGGTTTTCAAAAAAATTCAAGAAGAGATAGCATTCCTGCAGAACAAGCGGGGAGTTGTGATCAAGATAGATTGGATGATTGAAGAAGAACCGGTCATGATGGATCAAGGCATCGCTAAAACGATTGCTTCAATCTGCGAGGAGCAAGGATTGAGTTATATGTTTATGGCAAGTGGAGCTGGCCATGACTCAATGAATATGGCAAAACGCTGGCCTACTGCCTTAATTTTTGTCCCGTCAGTCGATGGTTTGAGCCATCATCCTGATGAATACACGAAACAAGAGGATATTGCAGCTGGAATAGCACTTTTAGAGCAAGCGGTCTTAACCAGCGCGATAACTTTAAGCAAGAAAGGAGATTCAGTATGGAGTCGCACCAAGTGAGAATCCTCTCAAATGAAAAAGTAAGTGAACGCTATTGGCATATGATTGTTGATGCAAGTGATATAAAAGAGAATGTGGAACCCGGCCAGTTCTTTCATTTTCTTTGCAGTAATAGTATCTATCCATTCCTGAGACGGCCGTTTAGTGTATACCGAATCGATTCGGATCGCAATACTCTTGAATTTCTTTATTTAGTAAAAGGTTTGGGAACAAAGAAAATGACTGAGCTGAAGGCGGGAGAAAAAATTGATATATTTGGCCCGCTTGGAACCGGATTTCATTTAAAAGAATCCGATTCCAATATCCTCCTTCTTGCCAGAGGTGTTGGCATTGCGACATTGGCGGCATTAGCTTATAAAGCTGTCGGCAAAAACAAAAAAGTCATTGCAATACTAAGCGCCAGATGCCGAAATGATCTCTTGGCTGCTGATTATTTAACCAGTTTTGGCGTTCAAGTGTATAAAGTGACTGATGAAGAAGGAACAAGCGATTTGCACAACGTTAAGGAATTAATCAATCAACTTCTTATTGAAAATGACATTCATGCTCTTTATACATGCGGTTCAAAAAGATTAGCTCGATTAATGCAAAGTATCGGAAAAAGGGAAGGATTGTGGGGAGAAATTGCTCTCGAAGAAAATATGGGATGTGCAATGGGAGTTTGTTTTGCATGTCTTTGTCATATACATGATGGCCATGAAGCGAAAAGTGCCCGAGTTTGTGTTGACGGTCCTGTATTTCCTTTAGAACAGGTGATCCTACAATGAAAAATGCGGCAGTGAATATGAGTGTAGATATTGGTGGATTAGTTTTGAAAAATCCGGTTATGCCAGCTTCAGGTACATTCGGCCCTGAGATGGAAAAGGTGATTGATTTTAATCGCTTAGGTGCGATTGTTCTTAAAAGCATTACGATGTTTCCGCGTGCTGGAAATTCAGCTCCACGCGTGTGTGAAACACCGGCTGGAATGATAAACTCCATTGGGATCCCAAGTAAAGGGATAGAGTATTATTTGGAAAACTCCGTCCCTTCTTATTCAAAATATGATTCACCCCTCATTTCCAGCTTATCAGCTGATTCCATTGATGAATTTGCCAAACTGGCTGAAATTGTAACAAAAAGCAATGATGTGGATGCAATAGAATTAAATATTTCCTGCCCTAATTTAAAAGGAAACGGCCTTGCATTCGGTATGGATGCAGACATCACGTTTAACCTTGTAAAGAAGGTTCGTGCTGTAACGGATAAACCAATCATTACAAAGCTTACGCCCAATGTAACAAACATACAAGAAATAGCTGTAGCGGCTGAAGAAGCTGGGAGCGATTGTTTAAATGTCGCTAACACTTTTTTGGCGATGTCCATTGATGTTCATACGAGAAAGCCGAAGATTGGGAACATTATGGGCGGGCTGTCTGGACCCGCAACGAAACCGATCATTGTCAGACTAATTTATCAAGTTTCCCAAGTCGTTCACATTCCGATTATTGGATGTGGCGGAGTTATGTCAGGAGAAGATGCCATTGAAATGATGTTAGCTGGGGCAACTGCTGTTCAAGTCGGAACGGCAAATTTCATTCAACCTGATGCGATGATCAGAATATTGAAAGAGATTGAATCATATATGGAGCAATATCAAATAAAAGATATTCGTGAAATCATCGGACAAGTAGTAATAAATCAATAACAAGGGGTGATGGAATCAATGGAGTTCGATTTACTAATAAAAAATGGAACGATTGTGACCCCAGAAGATGCTTATAAAGGCAATATTTATATAAAAAATGGAAAAATTGCCGCTATCACAAACGATGAATTGCGGAGCGATGTAGGGGAAGTCGTGGATGCAAACGGAAAATTTGTATTTCCTGGTTTTATTGATACCCATGTGCATTCGAGGGATCCCGGTGCTACCTATAAAGAGGATTTTTACCATTCTACTCAAGCTGCCGCAGCCGGAGGTGTTACGACTGTTTTTGAAATGCCAAATACGAATCCGCCGGTAAATAATGTGGAAAATTTCCGGAAACAGGTTGCAAATTTGAAAAGTAAAGCTTTTGTTAACTTTGGCGTTTGGGGAATTTGTCTTGGGCATTTAAATATGAAAGAATACGAAAAGCTTCACCATGCTGGTGTCATTGGTTTTAAATTTTTCTGGGGATATGCTGTACATTCGGAAACATTCCAATTGATATATAACTATAAACCGGGGATGAAAGATGTAATCCCGCCATTTGCAGACGGTGAAATATATGAAATGTTTCAGGAAGTGGCAAAAACCGGGCAAATATTTGCGATTCATGCGGAAAATCATGATCTCATCCAGCGGCTGACACAAAAAGTTGAGGATCGGAATGGACGCACTTACATGGATCTGCTCGAAGGCAGACCCAGTCTTGCCGAAGAATTGACAATACAATCGGGGATAGCTATGGCAAAAAAAACCGGGGCGCGACTCCATATATTGCATGTTAGTACTGCCGAAGGGATAGAATTAGTTCGCCAGGCGCAAAAAGAAGGCTATCCAATTACCGCAGAAACATGCCCGCATTATTTGTTTTTATCAGCAGAAGATTATGATCATATAGGGCCACAGATGAAAGTTTATCCTCCGATTAAATATAAAAAAGACCAAGAAGCCCTTTGGGATGCGTTGCAAGATGGGACCATTTCTCATGTTTGTTCTGATCACGCTCCACACACTGAAGAAGAAAAAGCAGGAGATTTATGGTCAATCCCGGCAGGTATGTGTGGAGTTGAAACAATGGCTCCGCTAATGTTAAATGCAGTCAACGAAGGAAAAATTTCAATCCATGATATTGTCCACCTTCTTTCGGAAGGGCCGGCAAAATTATTTAATTTATATCCTAATAAAGGTGTTATTCGTATAGGCGCCGATGCGGATATCACGATTGTTGACATGAATAAAGAACATACAATTAAACGCAATGAGCTCCATAGCAAGAGTAAAGTTACCGCTTTTGATGGGTTTAAAGTGAAAGGGGTTCCCGAACAGACAATTGTAGGAGGTACGATTGTTATGAGGGATGGCGAAATAATTGGCCCGCCAACAGGAAAATTCATTGCACCAAATGCATCAAACTGATAAGGAGATTGGCGAATGACAGGTATGAGTTTTGTTGCGACAGGAGACAGTTTTTTAACAAGAAGGTTGTCTAAGAAAGACTATGATCGTCATCTTGCTGAATTGATTGGGAGAGCGGAATTTCGTTTTACAAATTTAGAAGTTACCCTTCACCATAACGAAGGGTATCCTTCTGCGCTAAGCGGTGGTACGTGGGCTATGGCCGATCCAGAACGGCTGGATGACTTAAAAAAGTATACATTTAATTGTATGACATGGGCCAATAACCATACGCTTGATTATTTATACGGCGGTTTGAGTGCAACGGAACGATATTTGAATGCATCTAATATCGTACATGCAGGTGCAGGAGAAAATTTGGCTGCTGCAAGTTCCCCTAAATATTTAGACTGCGAGTCAGGAAGAGTAGCTATAATTGGAGCCACTTCCACGTTCCATGATTTTTGGCGGGCTGGTGAACAACGCTCTGATATGAAAGGACGTCCTGGGGTCAATCCGCTTCGCTACAAGACTACGTATTATGTAAAACCGGAACATATGAAGGTTCTCAGGGAAATTGCTGATGTTACGGGAATGAATGCGGAAAATGATCTGGCAATTAAAGAGGGGTTTTCTGCTGAAAATGATCAGTTTAAATTTGGGGAATATACATTTTGCATAGGCGACAAAGAAGGAATGGTTAGAGTTCCCTATGAAAAGGATTTAAAGAGAATAACAAAAGCCATTCACGAAGGAAAGCGCCAGGCTGATTACGTCATCATTAGTATTCATTGCCATGAAATGAATAAGGATCGCAAAGATCAGGCGCCTGATTTTCTGGAAGCCTTTGCCCGTCATTGTATCGATGAAGGTGCTCATGCAGTGATTGGCCATGGCCCCCATATTCTTAGAGGCGTAGAAATTTATAAAAACAGACCGATTTTTTACAGTTTAGGGAATTTTATTTTTCAAAACGATTCTGTGCAGAAATTGCCTAGCGATTTCTATGAACAATATGATTTACCATTGACGGCTACTGTGGCGGATGCACTTGATAAACGAAGCAACAATAATACAAAAGGTCTTGGGGTTAATAAGGCAGTATGGGAATCTGTGGTTGCCTTTTGGGAAATGAAGGAAGGTGCTCTTACAAGTTTAACTTTTTATCCAATAGAATTAGGATATGGATTAAAACGATATCGAAGAGGCTGGCCTAAATTATCGGATAATATCGAAATATTGAAAAGGTTGGAAATATTATCGAAACAATATGGAACCAAATTTGACATTAAAGATGGATCAGCCAAAGTAATGTTAAATTAAATGTTTTTGTAATTTCCTGAGTAAGAAATATATAAAGGGTGAATAAAATGGATAAGGTAGAAAAAGTGAAAGTTTTATCACAATTATTTGACCTTATTAATTATTATTATGAGTATCGTGATCAACCAGCTGATGATCATTTCAACTTCTTGAAAAGAGTAGAGAAATGTTGCAATAGCTTAGACATAGATTTTGAGGAATTTAAAAAAGAATTTAAAATGGACACAAAATATTCGTCATTATAAGTGTAAACTACGTGAAAATTTCAAAAAACTTTTTAGTGGAATCCTCTTTTCTTTTCCGCAAAACAGCCCAAACGTTCCGACGTTTGGGCTGTTGTTGCATTATTAAAGCCGTTCTTCATTTCCTTCCATCGATCAAGTGTCTTGTTATTCAAAGTTGGCTCTCTGCTTCGGCCAGTTTTGCCCAAATTTTTGTGTCAGCGTGATCAACATTTGCAGTTGGTTAATCTTCAACAAGGATTAAGCAGCATCAAACAACATCGGGATAGTTCTCCTTTTCCCATAATATATCGGGGAAATCTAAATGGACATATCCCTGTCAAGTAGACAGTGTTTAAAAAGACCCTCTCTTCAGCTTCATCAATCATCGTTGATAGGGCTTTGTCAGTGTCAAGGAAATCACTTGACACTGACAGCCCATCAACTAATTGGTAGACAAGCTGATGGAGGAGCTATTCTAGTCATCCGTGATTCCTTGTGTTATGCACATACCTTCTTTCTGTATTGTACAGGGCTAAGATATGTTGTGGTGGGCTTAAATATTTTATAGGACTATCTTGAAAATATTCATTTGCTATCAAAAGGCTATCTCAAAAGGAAAAAAATGTCCTTTTTGAGAAAGCCTTTTGATTTATACTACAGTATGAAAGAGCAGACGTCGATTCTGCCTTTAAATGAAAAAAGCCGTACGACTTTTACTTTAGCTGTTTAATTTTTTTCATCATTTTGTGAAAACCTTCCTCTCCCATTGTTAATAATTCTTTCTTCATTTGTTGATTGACTAGGCAAAAAGCAGGGATTCCTTGAATACCAAAAGATTGTGCGATTTCATAGTTTTGATCTAAAACTACAGGAATTGTAATCTTTTTTTCCTCTACTCGTGTTTTCACAAGCTCCAACGCTTTCTCTTCAACTGTATAAGGTACATGAACGGCAATAACATGAAAGGTTTCAAGATTAACTGTTTCTTCTAATAACTGATCCGTTAATTCACTGCAATACGGGCAGCTAATTGACCAAAAATAAAACAAAAGCCGATTGGATGATGGGAAATCATGGCCGTTTTTTGGAACGTTCAGCCACGGCAAGTCTTTTGTCATTGTTTGTATTAAATCCATGTGCTGTTCCTCCTCATTGATCCTTTAGTTGCATAGCGATAATTTTACCAATTGCTTCCTCCGCGGCAAAAGGACTGACCATTCCGGACGGCTTATCCAGTTCTTCTTTTAGACACTTCAACATAAGAGGTTCAATTTTAGACGGATCGATCAAGGAGATTGCCCATGATGCCCAAAAACGCGGTTTTCCTTCTGTATTTCGTGCAACTTCAACGAGGGCGTTCAGACTGTGATGACCGATTCTCATTAAGGAAAAAGCAGCTGACATTCTTATATCTTCGTCGTCATCTTTTAAAAGCGAAGCGAGTTCGGGAACTGCTTCCTTTGCATCTGCACCAAATTCCCCCAGAACAACGGATGCGATTATTCGTAGGGATTTCTCATCTTTTAAAGCTTTTATGAGTATTGGGACGGCGGCTTTTCCAGTTTTTTTTAGTTCTTTCACTCCTTGAAACACCGTTGCTTCATCGCTGCTTTTTAGTTTCGTCAAGGCTTGAGAAATTATTTCATTTGAACTCATGAAAATTCATCTCCTTAAGAAAAAGTATTAGATCCCTTCAGATCCAACGTTCATATCGATAAAAAGATAAGAATAAAATCGTGCTTAACACGATCATGAAAAACGGCAGCCAATAGAAAAGAAGGTTTTTGAAAAGAAAAAACAAAAGGATGTAACAAAGGGTGCTCCCCATACAAATGAAAGCAAAATTTTTATAGTATGAAAGCAGGCTGAGGGAGGGATCTTTTTTATATGTCCTAACAAATGCCGCCCAGCGGATGGAAAGCATGAACATGTATCCTCCAAGCCCGTATAAACCAAATGAAAGGAATTCTGTAAAAGAAGTGCTGAAATGGAAGTGCCACATACCCACGCAATAAAGATAAAATAAAAAGATCCAAGCGGTATTTGAGCCTTCCAACAGCAATGCTTTTTTCCATAGTTTTCCCGGCAGCAAAAAAAGATCTCCAGACTTTGCATGTCTAATTAATCCTGAATAGTAGGAACTGCTGAAAAAAGCTCCGATTGTAAAAACGACCAAAATATAAAACCAATAAATGTTTTTTGCAATGAAAACGGGAACTAAGATGAGAAGAATAAACAAATGAGCAATATGGAAAAAAATGTGTTTCCTAGCAAGCAATATTTCGAGCCAAAGGAAAGAAAAAATACCGTTTAACCCTTTCAGCCCCCACCATGTATGCGTCTCTTTCAGGCTGTTTTTAAAAAAATCGGTTTGATGATCTTGAAACTCCGCCCAAAAATCAGCTTCTTTTACCAATTTTTCTTTGCATTCCGATTTTTTCGTTGTTGTTCGAATAATCATGATCGAAAGGGCGATCATGGTTAGAAAGGCAAGAACCCCTTGCAGCAAAAAGCTGTTTGTAAATAAATAGCCGATAAAGCCGATATGGTAGCCAATATACTTCAGCCAAATCAATTCATTAGCTTGAAAAAAAGAACCATAGAGAGCAATACCGTATATAACGGTGAGAATGAAGGCAAGAAAGGAAAAGGCAATTTTTGTTCCTTTTACAGTTCTGGCACAGGACATAGCCATTATCCATGATTCTAATAAAACGATGAGACAAAGTAATCTGATTGATTGTGCTGTTAACCAGCCAAATGGATTTCCTGCCAAAAAATAAACGGCATCAGCTGTGATTCCTGAGAGCAGACAGAGCAGCCCTTTCCAAGATAATCGCCATAGTAATATGGAATAAACGATTTTTGTGAAAGAATAAGGGGCGGTATAAAGCCATATGACGTCCTGCATGAGCCCCGGTATGCGGTTGGAAAGCAGCCCGAAAATGGTCATGACAATAAAAATTCCTGTGCAAATCCATCCTGTATAGGCAATGTTCCAACTTCCTGAATTAGCCCCCCATTCAAGTTGAAACAGAAAAAACCATATAAAAAGAACAAAAATGAACAGAAAAAATTTTATCCCGAGTTTTTGGCTATCGATTTCTCTTTTCGCTTGAAGGAACAAAAATGACCAAATGTTAATCATTTGACCAATCCCCTAAACTACGTATGACTTCTTGCTTCCAGGCTGGATATTCTTCGTTGTTTTTTGGTACGGCCATTTCTTTTACAATACGGCCATCTCGAATTAATAACACTCTATCAGCCGTTTCCAATACAAATTCGAGGCTGTGGGTGGAAATGAGGATGGCGCCATGATGTTTTGATTTACGGACGAGCCAGTTGGCAAGCCATTGTTTGGAAGGAATATCCAAGCCAATTGTTGGTTCATCCAATATATATATGGAAGCGTTTTGTATAATGGCGCCAGCTAAAATAACCCTTTGCTTTTGTCCCCTTGACAATTGTCCGCTTAATCGATCCGCCAACGATTCAATATTTACCTCTTTTAAAGCTTCATAAACCTTTTTTTGAAGGTCTTTTTTTTCAACTTTGAAGGCTCTGGCGCGAAATTGCAAATGTTCCGCTACGGTTAAGGTAGGGTACAAATATGGATGATCCGGAATTAGCGAAGCGGATTGCTGCGCTTCAACTGTACCGGGGGAATGCCCCGCAATTTTGATCGTCCCATCATCAGGGGTGTATAAACCGGCGAGACACCTAATGGTTGTTGTTTTACCTGCCCCGTTTGGCCCTAACAAGGCTACGATTTCTCCTGAATGAACGGAAAAAGTTATATCTTCTACACCATCGCCGTTACGATATTTTTTCTTCAAATTGGTTACTTGGATGATATTCATGTCTCTCCTCCATTGTTATACTGAGGGTTGTTTGAAGGTTTCACTGGCCTTCAATTTTTTCTGGAAAGTGTAATCCCAAAGCGGCTTCATGACAAGAATAAAGTTATAAATAAAATGAATGGTTAAGGAGGACAGAAAACCAAACTGGATGAAAAAGAATCCAAGTATAATGCCAAAGATCACTAATTGGATCCATCTGATCCATCTGGGATGAAATCCTGTTCCTTGGTGCATAATGGCCCATAGAATGGAGGAAATGATGATCGCCAAAGCCCAATTGCCGCTCAACCACCATATCGTCGGAATGATCAACAAACGGTAGACTGTTTCTTCAGCAATGGAACTTTGCAGGCCGATGCTTAATCCTTGTTTAAATGTAAAGCCCGATAAGTAAATGGTACGATTGGACAACTCGGGAGAAATTCGTAGCCAATTTTTCTTTTCCAGCCATGAAAAAATTGCTGAAAAAAAGCCTAAGCAGCCGATGCCGACACTTAAGCCGACGAAAAACTGCCATGCAGCATTTTCAAAAAAAGCTATTTGGAGAACATTGCTCAAAGAGTGTCCGGCCAATGAACATATATATACGACAAAACCTGTGGCCAATCCTGCTAAAATTGCCGATAAGATTCCAAGAGCATAAACCGTTTTTATGCTGAGGCGGGAATCATAAGTATTGACGATGCTCAGTTGAATGTCTTCTTTTATAGTTATGATGTTACAAAAGAATAGAACCGCCCCCAGCAAGATGCTTGCAGTGATACCGGCATTTTGGCGAAGGTTGATAAGGATGATGATCGCTGCAATAACGGCCAGGCACGACGCTAATACTCCCATCATATTTAAGGTAGATTCCATTTGCTCTTTCTTGACTGCTGTTTCGATGTCTTCTGTCAATATTTCTTGTTCTGAACCGATGTAGAAAATTTGCCCGTTATGGATTTCAACCGTTATTTTCATTCTGACTGGTTGAGATTCGGCAATATACCAGTACGTTTCAATATTTTCCAAGTCTTCTTCTTTTCTGCCTGCACCTGTGAATTGAGATGCAGACCATAATCCATTATCTGAGATGGCAAGCTCTTTTTTTAATTGTTCCGGAGAGGAAAAAGTGCCTTTATGTTTCCCCATTTCTTTCTTTGACAGGTTTGCGGTGTAAAACGTAATTTCTCCATTTGAATTGATGCCAATGATGACTGATCGGTTTTCTCGAACGAATCTAATTCTCCATGATTCGACTAAACCCCATTGATATAAAATATGGCGAACTTTGTTTAACAATCCTAGGTGATGCAGCATATTGACGGTATTTCGGTCGTACCAATACATCGCATAAAAATCCCAATCTGATACATCAATGCCGGAATACCGTTTAATGAATTGAACTGCCAATTCCCGAGCTTCTTTTTTATGTAATAATAGCGATTCGTACGTTTTTGGTTTGAATTTGTAAAACAGAAAGGTTCCTGCAATAGGAAGGATGATCCATAATAAAGGGATGATGGTCGTCATCATGGTTTAACCTCAGCTTCTTTTTGAATGGTAAAAGGCAAATCGGCTTCAGGTAATTCTATCTTTCCTATACATCCACATTGTTTAGCAAGTCGCTTCGCTTGCATTAGCCTTTCCGGTGAACCGATCTCCTGCATGCTGTTTTTTAAGACGTGTCCAAGGGATGTATCTTCAATTTGACAAGGTGTAACTTGTCCATCCGCACGAATATACCATGACAAAAATCCCGGCGTGCAGAAATCTGTAAGACTATCATTTTGATGGTGGTCTTCCCAATCAATAATAATGATTTGATCACTCCATCTTTTTTTGGCGTCTGCCAACTGCTGCTTTACTTTCTCCTTCATTTCGCTCGTCATGCTTTTATATTCTGATGCTCTGCCTACGGGAATAGTTTGACCCGCACGAAATACAACGGCACCAACTTCCACCGATTTTTCGATTACTTCATAAACTTCTTGGTAGTTGAGCTGGTTAACCGTCATAGCAATCAGAACGGGAACCGATGATTGAGCAAAACGTTCGGCATTTTTCAAGCTTTCGGAAAATCCTCCTTCTCTCCCTCTTAACTTGTCATGGGTGCTGCTGTTTCCATCTATACTTATTTGGACACTGACATTTCCCAAGTGGCTGATCAGCTCAATCTCATCGTCGCGCCAACTTAGACCATTGCTAAAAAGGTTGACGTTCGTAAATAGAGAACTGGCTGTGGCAATGATTTTCAGGAAATTTTTTGTTAGCTTTGCTTCTCCGCCTGTAATGGTGATGTCTGCTACACCGTGAGATGCGAGTTTTTGCAACACTTTTATCCATTGGGAAGATGATAGTTCATTTGGATACGGTTTTCCTGAGCTTGCATAACAGAAAGGACACTTCAAATTGCACATATTTGTCAATTGAAGGGTGCAGCTGATGGGCAAATAGTACTCTGTAGATCCGGTGATCATCAAGGGGTGATTCAGCAGGCCTTTTTTCCACGTTGATGTAAACGGATGTGAATCTAGCTCGTTATTTAATTCTTCCTCACTTACCTTTTCTTTTGAAAGAATCTCCCAAATTCTTGCCGTTTTTTGAACACTGTTATTTTTGGCAAGCATTAAAGCTAATTCTGTTCCCCTGCCGCTAAGTCTAAAATAGAACATGCTTTTTCTGTCAAGCAAAATAGCTCCATGAGGTTGGAAGTGGATCGCAAATTCTGGTGAAGTGTTAGTTGCGGTTTCTAACAGTTTTGACATAAAATCCTCCTTTTCTTTATGGAGCAGTTAAAAAACTGCTCCATTGCAATCCTTTTGAATATAATGGTTATAGCAGGCGCATTGCCGGATGTGGAAGCCAGCAGACTCTAGTCATCGGGATACTTTTTGAGGCCCAGCAGCTCATACATCCAGCCGCTTTCACAATCGAGGTGCCTGCTGGCTTTTTCAGTTCCTTGATAGCTGTCGGCTCCCACTGTTTTTTTTGATTCTCCATAATCCCACCTCCTTCCATTTAAAAATGGTCATTATTGGAATAAAATACAACTATTTAAAAGTTAGCATAGTGATAATGTCGAAGTAAGAAATAAATTGTCATTTTGTTATAATTTTTCGAAAATTTAATATAAAGATATTTTATAACAGCTTGTATTTGGGCAAGAGCTATGTATTATTCATACAAGTTTCATGCTTATCAGATAAGCCTTTTGATACAGGATGTCTGTTTCAGCAACCGGAAAGCCTCATCATCCATCCAGCGATTTACGCTCCGGTTTTTGTATAAACCCGAAACCATTTTCATAATTCATATAAATATCTAGAGGCCTTGCCTCTTCCTTCACCTCAGTCCTTTCAGTTACAAAGCAATGGAATGCGAAAGAAATGAATGTTAGAGCTAAAAATACATATAATATTTTCTTATACAAGGCATAGGCAAATTGCTTGTAAAAACATTCAACTCTTTTTACTATTACACATAACGAATGCATAAAAGAGGGGATGAACAAAATGGTGAATGATGACAATACAAAAGTGAAAAAAAGATTGCAAGATATTGAGTTCTCGGTACTGGATTTGGTTCCAGTCCTTTCCGGGAAAACACCGGCCGACTCCTTTAAAAACAGCCTAGATTTAGCACAGAATGCAGAACGCTTTGGATTTAAACGGTTTTGGCTGGCGGAACACCATAATATGGAAGGGATAGCAAGTTCAGCGACTTCAGTTTTAATCGGACATATTGCAGGAGGTACGAAAAACATAAGGGTCGGGTCCGGAGGTGTCATGCTTCCAAACCATGCCCCTCTCATCGTTGCAGAACAATTTGGAACTTTAGAGTCCCTATATCCGGGAAGAATTGATCTTGGATTGGGGCGCGCTCCCGGAACAGATCAAATGACAGCCATGGCTTTAAGAAGAAATTTGAGGAGTTCTGTATCTGATTTTCCGGATGATGTTCAAGAGCTGATGAATTATTTTGCTCCGGGAGATCATCGTCAAAAATATGTAAAAGCTGTTCCCGGCGAGGGGTTAAATATCCCGATATGGCTGCTTGGCTCGAGTACATATAGCGCCCAGCTTGCAGCGGAATTAGGGCTTCCTTTTGGTTTTGCCAGTCATTTTGCTCCAAATCACTTATATGATGCATTAAAATTATACCGTGAGCGTTTCAAACCTTCGGAGCTGTTGAAGGAGCCGTATGCATTAGCTTGCGTAAACGTGATTGCGGCGGATACAGATGATGAAGCCAAGTTTTTAGCAACGAGTTTATTTCAAATGTTTCTGGGAGTAATCCGCGGTACTTCTAGAAAATTGCAGCCTCCTGTCGAAAGTATGGACGGGATTTGGAATGAATTTGAAAAGGAAGCTGTCCGCCATCAGCTTTATTTCTCTTTTATCGGATCTAAAAAGACGGTAAAAGAGCAGCTTCAAAAATTTTTGGATGACACTCAAGTAAATGAAATTATGGTTGTTACGTATATTTACGATCATTCAAAACGCGTCCGTTCATATCAGATTTTATCAGAAATAAAAAACGAAATATGATATCATTTGATCTTTGATCAAAAACATATTGCCTCATATATTTCCGAAGCCGCAATCTAGACCAGCGGGCAAAGTCAAAGAAAAACGTGCCAAACTGTGCACGTTTTATTTTTTGTGGTTTCAAAGCGGTTTGTGTGTTGAAAATATAAGATTGACATATCGGAAACGTTCATATTATATTATCATTGTAAAAGAAATTGATATTCATTTTCAATTAGATGGAGGTTTACGATGACCCGCCTTTATACAGATCGTTTACATATAGGTTATGGCGACCGCTTAATCGTGAAGAATATGACAATTGAAATTCCTGATAAAAAAATTACTGCGATCATCGGTTCAAATGGCTGCGGAAAATCCACTTTGCTGAAAGCCATTACCCGAATTATTCCGCATCAATCCGGCAGAATTATTCTGGACGGAGAAAGTATTGCGAAAAAAGATACGAAAGAACTGGCAAAAAAGATGGCCATACTTCCACAGACACCTGACTGCCCGCCGGGGTTGACAGCCGGGGAATTGGTATCTTATGGACGCTACCCCTATCAAAAAGGTTTAGGGCGGCTGACGAAAAAAGATCTTGAAGTCATCCATTGGGCTTTGGAAGTTACTGGGACAGCCGGTTTTAAATATGAGCCGGTAGATGCGCTCTCGGGAGGACAGCGTCAGCGTGTTTGGATTGCAATGGCGCTCGCACAGGAAACAGAAATGATCTTTCTTGATGAACCGACTACTTACTTAGATATGGCTCACCAACTCGAGGTGTTGGAACTATTGCAAGATTTAAATAAGGAACAGGGGCGGACAATTGTCATGGTGCTTCACGATATTAACCAAGCTGCTCGTTTTGCGGACTATATCATTGCATTAAAAGACGGACAAATTGTAAAGGCGGGAACGAGTGAAGAAGTAATATCCCCTGACGTTTTGAGAGAAGTATTTCAAATTGACGCTGTGTTAGGGCGTGACCCTCGAACAAATAAACCAATATGCATGACATACAATCTAATAAAAGGAGAAGAAAAACATGAAAAAACGTCTTATTCCCATTCTGCTCTTGTTGGTTCTCTTTATTAGTGCTTGTGGAAATAAAACGGAAAACAGCGCTGACGCAGGAAATAAAAAGAAAGAAGATAAATCCGAAACCATTACGTATCAGTCGGAAAACGGCCCTGTTGAAGTCCCTGCCAATCCTAAGAGAGTTGTAGTGCTTTCGTCATTTGCCGGAAATGTGATGGCTCTCGGCGTAAATCTCGTTGGCGTGGATGCATGGGCAAAGCAGAATCCGAGATGGGAAGAGAAGTTAAAAGATGTTGAAGAAGTATCTGACGAAGATTTAGAAAAAATTATTGAACTAAATCCAGATTTGATCATCGGATTATCCACCATTAAAAACGTCGATAAGCTGAAAGAGATAGCGCCAACCGTTACGTTTACCTATGGAAAAGTCGATTATTTAACACAGCATATCGAAATTGGAAAACTATTAAATAAGGAAAAAGAAGCAAGAGAATGGGTGGAAGATTTCAAAAAAAGAGCTGAAGAAACAGGCGAAGAAATTCGCGCAAAGATTGGTGAAGATGCAACCGTTTCAGTGATTGAAAGCTTTGATAAGCAATTGTATGTGTACGGGAACAACTGGGGACGGGGAACAGAAATTTTATATCAAGCTATGAAGCTAAAAATGCCGAAAAAAGTGGAGGAAACCGCTTTAAAATCTGGTTATTATGCTCTGTCGGCAGAAGTGCTTCCGCAATTTGCGGGGGATTATATGGTCTTAAGCAAGTTTTCCGGTTCTGATCAGTCTTTCCAAGAAACAGAAACTTATAAAAATATTCCTGCTGTTAAAAACAATCGGGTATTTGAAGTAGATGGAAATGCGTTTTACTTTAATGATCCGCTGACATTGGAGTATCAGCTTGAATTCTTTAGAGAAAAGTTTCTTGGAAAATAGTAAAGCGAAGAGGAATTCATGACTGGTGAATTTCTCTTCTTTTAATCTAATATAGAAGAGATGAGATGGATGATAAAAAACGCTTCGGTTTCTTTTTTGTACAAGTTCATATTTGCAGTCCTGTTGTTGATTGGATCGTTTTTTCTGGCGATGGCGTTTGGAGCAGCAGATACAAGTGTAAAAGATGTTTGGCTGGCATTCACAACATATGAGGCTGGTGAGACGATCGATATGATTCGTGAAATTCGTCTGCCGCGTGAAATTGGCGCTGTTTTTGTCGGTGCTGCATTATCAGTAGCCGGAGCGGTCATGCAAGGGCTGACCCGCAATCCATTGGCAGATCCTGGATTGTTGGGGTTGACGTCAGGGGCAAATGCCATGCTTGCTCTGGTGATTGCCCTTTTTCCGCATGCGAATTACTTCGGTATGACCATTGCGTGTTTTATCGGATCGGCGGCTGGAGCCCTTTTGGTGTTTGGAATTGGCGCAATGAAAAAAGGGGGGTTCTCACCTTTTCGGATAGTATTAGCCGGTGCTGCCGTATCAGCTTTTCTTCAAGCTGTTGCTGATGGTATCAGTCTGTTGTTTAAAATTTCCAAAGATGTTTCCATGTGGACTGCTGGGGGACTTATAGGAGTTTCATGGAAGCAGCTGGGGGTTGTTGTCCCATTCATTGTAATTGGAATCATGATTTCCTTTTTTTTCTCAAGGCAGCTGACCATCTTTAGCTTAAATGAAGAGATAGCAGCCGGGCTTGGGCAAAAAATCCCACAAATCAAGACGGTTCTGTTTATCATTATTATTTTGCTGACAGGGGCTTCTGTCGCCCTAGTTGGGAATATGGCATTTATCGGTTTAATGGTTCCTCATATTGTTCGTCCGATTGCTGGCGCGGATTACCGCTATATCCTCCCATTGTCTGCGATTTTCGGGGCATCTTTTTTGCTAATAGCGGATACACTCGGCAGAACCATTAATGCGCCATATGAAACACCTGTAGCGGCAATTGTCGCCTTTTTGGGTTTGCCTTTCTTCCTCTTTATCGTCCAAAAAAGGGGGAAAGCCATCATATGATACATCCTGGTGTTATAAAAAAACAGCGGCGGATCATGCTCGTTTTATTGATTTTGAACATAGCAGCCATCATCGCCGGATTGGGGTTGGGGACTTCATCCGTATCTTTTAACCGATTGATTCCGACCATTTTAGGTCAAGGAACGTTTAAAGAGGAGTTTGTTTTATTTTCCATCCGGCTGCCGCGAATCATCATCACGCTTTTGGCAGGAATGGCTTTGGCTGTATCTGGAGCGATACTGCAAGAGATCTCAAAAAATGATTTAGCTGAGCCGGGGATCATCGGAATTAATGCAGGTGCAGGTGTTGCCATTGCAATATTTTTTCTATTTATTCCTATAGATGCAGGTTTGTTTGTGTATTTTCTTCCAGCGGTTGCGTTTATCGGTGCTTTTATAACTGCGGTCTTCATTTCTTTTTTTTCTATTGATAAAAAATCCGGTCTCAATCCTAATCGGTTGGTTCTTGTTGGTGTAGGCTTTTCAATGGCTTTGTCAGGGGCGATGATCGTCATTCTATCAGCGGCTGAACGGCAAAAAGTTGATTTTATTGCCAAATGGCTGGCCGGGAATATTTGGGGAGCCGATTGGCCGTTTATTTGGGCAATTCTTCCTTGGATGATCATTTTCCTTCCGTTTATTTTAGTTCGATCAAAACGGCTTAATCTTTTAGGTTTAAGTGATCCTGTCAGTATCGGCATTGGCTTATCCATTCATAAAGAGCGCATTATCCTTCTTTTGTCATCTGTTGCACTGGCATCTGCAGCCGTTTCAGTAACCGGCAGTGTGGCGTTTATTGGGCTGCTGGCTCCCCACATTGCCAGAGGATTAGTCGGGCCGCGGAATCAATTATATCTCCCGATTGCGATTTTGCTGGGGGGGCTGCTTCTGACTTTGGCTGATACGATCGGGCGCAACATCGCCGCGTCGGACGCCATTCCAGCCGGCATCGTGACAGCTCTGATCGGTGCCCCTTATTTTGTATATTTATTATTAAAAAATTAAAACAGACAATAAAAAATATAGTTTAATATCGGTATAAAAGTAAAAACGGCTGATCCCGGTTCTCATTGAAATGGTCTAGGTCTTATCGAAACTTGATGGAAGAACGGGGGATGGCCGATTTAAAAATTAAAATGGTTTTTGTTTGAGGAACAATAAAGATTTTCGATTAATCAGTTATGTTACCGGGTCATTCGTACTAAAATCAGCTGGTCTTTAAAACGCATGATTAACCCATTGCTTCATTCCAACATCCGTATCCTAGTAATCGAGGATTTCAGTCTCCTTCGCGAAAGGATTTAGAAAAAGACTAGATGAGGTAAAAATGACTCATGAATTGTGTACTTATGAAAAAATTGGTTTGAGGAACAGCGTCGATGAATCGGAGAATTCAGACAATTTTATAATGAGGACGACTCAAAAACGGCTAAACGGCTTCAGCCCTATGGAATATAGAGCAAAAGCCGTTTTGTTATTTTTATTATTTTCGCTGTCGGCTTGACAAGGGGCAGTTCATTTCGGGACAGCCTTTGATTTTTTATCATTTTCTTTCGATTTCGTAAAACTGGCAAAATGAAAACGACACTACCTGTAAGACAAGTGTGGCTTCCGCTGTTGGCGCAGATCGGCTGAATTCCAAGAAACCCTCTGCGGAAAAAAATTCAGCGGTCTTTTGATAAAGTAAATCGGCATTTTTATAGCTGTTTTCGAGCATAGACAATAAATGGAAGGGTGGATGCCAGCAATATCAAAATAAAAGCGACAACGCCCAGCCAATGAAAATGGATCCAAAAATAGCCTCCGAATGTACCGGCAAGGCTGGAACCTAAATAGTAGAATAAAAGATATAAAGATGATGCCTGTGTTTTATGATGGTTGGCCCGTTCTCCGATCCATGCGCTCGCTATAGAGTGACAGCCGAAAAATCCGAATGTAAAAATAGAAATGCCAATGATTTTAGCGAATACAGGAGGAAAAAGGGTGATGACGGCTCCCGCAATGGTTAAGGCAACAGTAAAAATTAAGGTGGTGGCATGGCCGAGTTCATCAGCCTTTTTTCCCATAAAAACGGAACTAAAGCTGCCAAAAATGTAGACGATAAAAAGGAACCCAAGCAATGATTGGCTAAATGAGTATGGAGGTTCACTGAGCAAAAAACCGATATAATTATATAAAGTTACAAAGCTTCCCATAAATAAAAAACCAAGAAAAATAATGGACATAAGCGGTTTGTTTTTTAAATGGACCGCATAAGCTTTCAACACCGTTTTGCCGTTTAACGGTTTTTTTTGATTGTGCTTTGGTGTTGGAAGAATCAATGCGAAAATAATGCTTAATAGAATAGCAAGTACTCCTATTGAAAATAAAGCAATCCGCCATGAAAAAAAATCGGTTAAAAGACCTGTTATGATTCGCCCCGCCATTCCGCCGATGCTTGTACCGCTTATATATAATCCCATCACTTTTCCGATTGTGTTCGGATGAAATTCCTCTGCAACGTATGCCATGGCAAGAGAAGGGATGCCCGCTGATGAAATGCCAAGAAACGTTCGCAAAACGACAAGAAAGGGAAAATTAGGACTCATTGCAATCAATATAGAAATGATTGAAGTCAGCAGCATGGATATCGTCATGACGGTCTTTTTGCCAAGCCGATCAGACAGACTGGCGGCTATTAACATCATGATGGCCAACGTTCCGGTAGAAACCGATACGGTTAAACTTGCAGAAGCGGCCGAAATATGAAATTCATCTGAAAAAATCGGCAATAATGGTTGTGTCGTATATAAAATAGAAAAGGTGACAAAACCCCCGAAAAACAATGCTAGACTCGCTTTTACATATTCCAGACTTTTCTCCTGAATGTATGTCAATTTTATTCGCCTCTTTTGTTTCTAATATTCTTTCCAAATATATGATACATCTAAAGAATCCGATTTGTCTAAGCAAGAACAAATTCGGTAGAACTAATTAAAAAGAAGAATGAATCATTTTTTTTCGGGGATGAGTTGCTATGTATATTCATTTGAATGATTAATGAAATGAGAATCGACCAACATGGCGGTTGCGTTTTGCAAATGCTGATCGAAATGTAAAAAATGAAAAACTGACGACCTCTAAACGGGAGGAGAGGCATATCTGGATAGTGCATCACCAGTTTTGGCTCAATCGGAATCTGGAATCTCCATAAATGGATTGGATTGATAAACGGTGCCGTTTTAGGGTAGGTCAAAGAGGAATAAACCTTTTCAATTGAAAATGGATAAATTGGAGGCGCTGGAAAAATGCCTAAATGAAAACAGTTTATGGCATACGCTAGTTATTCGCCTCTTCGTCATATGTGGAAGCATACCCCATTCTTATACCCATTGGCAGCGATCATCATTTATCATATAATACTTCCATTTTCCCTTTTCATGCGTCGATTATAAGACAAGTAAAGAATACCTTTCGGAACATTCAATTACCGAGCAATGAATGGAAAAGAAAAAGCGGATCGCTTCATAAGGAATCCGCTTTCTCCCGCAAACTTGAGGGAAAAGAGTGAGAGCTAAAAAAGCCGCTGTTATTGTCTCATCCATTTCAAAATTTCTTTTGGCGTGGCATTTTTCCCATACAGTAAGATGCCGACTTTAAAGATTTTTCCGGCAAGACGCATGAAGATGAAAACACTGATGATCAAGATTGCCAATGAAATGATGATCTCAATCCAAGGCCATTCATCTAAAATGGCCAGTCTCATGATTAAAACGGCAGGTGATGTAAATGGCAAATAGCTGCCGATTTGCGCCCATGTACCGCTTGGGTCTGATGATACTGGACCGATAAAAATGAAGGACAGGAACGGAAGCATGATCACAAACCCTTGGAAATTGCCGGCGTTCGAAATATCTGTCATTGTTGCGCCAACGCCGACAAAAATCGCTGCAAATAGCAAGTATCCTAATAAGGCCAAGCAAATGAATAAAATGAGTTCGGGGACTAGTAAATAATGAAAAATAGGAAAATCTATTTTCCATAAAACAGCTGGAATCATTAAAACTAGAAAAATAGCAACTTGAATCATCCCTAATATAAAATAACCGATAATTTTTCCTTGCATAAGATCCCTTGGTGTAATGGAAGAGAGTATAATTTCGGCAATTTTATCTTTCTTCTCCTGTGAAGCGCTTTGAAAAATCATCATTCCGGTAAACACGATCGACAAGAAGATAATGCCGGCGAAACCAGCGGGAATCATCCGCTTAAGCGAATGTGTTTCTCCTTCATCACCGCCAGTTTCTGAAGGTTTGTCGATGGCTGTTTGTTTAAACACAATGCCTTTGGAAATGGCGGCAAGCTGCTGCGGCGATAAGCCTAAATGTTTCATTTGCATTACTTTTAAAGGCTCCTGAAGCAGCTGCAATTGTGTTGAAAAGGATGGAGAAATTTCTTTTGTTGTATAAACAGGTACGGAACCGGTTGTTAACGTTTTTTCGTTTAGCGATAAAAAGGCGGTGTTCCGGCTATTTTTTAGCTGTTCAGCTGCTTTGTCTTCCGTCATTCCGGTTTTGACCAGCTCAAAAGGCAGGTTATAGGCATTTACTGCTTCCTCTAAGGCTGGGAAAGCATTTAATTGATCGTTCACAAAAACTTTCACTTTCGTCATTTTTGGCGCAACTTCGGAATTGCCCGAAAAATTCCCAAGCAGAAAAAAAATCAAAAAGAGGATCGGCGTTATAAATAAACTGATAACAAATGACTTGTTTTTTAAATTTCGTTTGATTTCCCATTTTGCTACTTTTATTGTTTTACGCATCCTTTTCCCCTGCTTTCTGCAATAAATTTTTATCGGTGGCAATGTCGATAAATATTTCATGTAATGAAATGCGGTCAATGGTCAACTCTTGGATGGCCAAATGAGCCGGCAGGTTTTTTAACCAAATGGCAGGATTGATATCTTTTTCTAAATAAAGAGTGGAAACGTCCTCTTTTTGTTCGACACGCTGGACGCCGGAAATTTGTTCTAATTGGTGAAAGTCATTTTTTCCGCGGATCACACATTTAAAATTGGCGTATTTCGTTTTCACCTCGTCTAGGGAACCGTAAATAACCTTTTGCCCCCGATGAATCATAAATAATCGGTCGCACATCTCTTCTACAATGTTCATTTGATGGGAAGAAAGCAAAATGGCCGTTCCATTGCCGGCGAGAAGACGAATTTCCTCTTTGAAAAGTTCTTGGCTCACAGGGTCTAATCCTGAGAACGGTTCATCTAAAATTAACAGTTCTGGTTCATGGAGGATCGAAGCGATAAACTGTACTTTTTGGCCCATCCCTTTTGAAAGTTCTTCAATCTTTGCATATTCTTTTCCCTCAAGGCCGAATTTTTTTAAATACATCCGGGCTCGTTCTTTTGCTTTTTTCAAGGGATAATCTTTTAAATCCGCCAAATAAAGCAACACATCCATTACTTTAACATTTTTATACAAGCCGCGTTCCTCCGGTAAATAACCAATTTTATTTCGCGGAATTTGTTCGCTTTGATGGAAGGTAATCGTGCCTTCATCAGGTAACATGATTCCCATAATGCTGCGAATGGTTGTTGATTTTCCGGCGCCGTTTGGCCCTAATATGGCCATAATTTCCCCTTTTTTTACCTCAAAGGAAATGTTGTGGATAATGCGTTTGTTTTTGAATGATTTCCCTAAACGGTTGACGGTTAATACCAATTGATTTCACCATCCTAACGTTCATTTTTTAACAGAATTGAAATAACTTCTTCTAACCCTAAGGATTCCTTTTGCACCCAGTTGAATCCATTTTTTGTTAAATATGTTTCTGTTTTGTCTTGTTGATCAGAAATGACGATGCGGCCTCCTTTTCGATCTACCTCTCCCGGAATCGGTTGATTTGGCAGCGGCTGCTGCAGAAAGTACTGTTTATATTGGCTCGTAAGCTCTTCTTTTTCATATTTTCCAAGCAATTTCCCTTTCTTTAGCACAATTAAAAAATCGGCAAGTTTCCGAATGTCTTCTATTTGGTGGCTGGCGATGATCATTAATTTATCCCCGCGTTCCATCCATTCCGCTATCACATCAATCAGCATTTGCTTTGCCGGTATATCAATATGGGCCGTCGGTTCGTCCAAAATGACAATGTCTGTATCGCATGCTAATGTTAAGACATTCGCCAGTTTTTGCTGCACACCTTGCGAAAGTTTGCCAAGCGGCTTATTTAAAGGAAGTTCAAACATGTTTATGAGCTGTTTACAATAGGTTTCATTCCATGTTGGATAACAATGGGCCATTAATTCCATTAGTTCCAAACCGGTAAAGGAGCTGCAGCCAATCAATGTTTGCGGCTGGTAGGCAATTTTTTGCTTCCAGCTTTCGCCGTAGGCGGCAATTGGTTTTCCATATAAGCGGATTTGTCCATCCTCTTTTCTCATCAGTTCCATCAGCAATTTAATGAATGTGCTTTTCCCGGCTCCGTTTTCGCCAATCAGTGCATGAATGGTTCCGAGCTCGAAGGTCAGATCAATCGGGCCGAACTGAAAATCGTCGATTGTTTTGACTAAATGGCTAATTTCTAAAACGGTTTGCATTCCCTAAACCCCCTTTTCTTTTAAGTCGGCGATAATTTGTTGAAAGATTTGCTCAATTTCCGCAATGGTATAATCATGCCGGAGCGCTGTCTCAACTCCTGATAGAATAGCTTTATAAACCGTTTCCGTTTTCACTTTTTCCCTTTTCTCCGCATCGATATCTGCTACAAACGTGCCTTTTCCTTGGGTTGTTTTAATAAAACCTTGATATTCCAAATTTTGATATGCCCGTCTTGTCGTAATGATGCTAATCTCAAGGTCCTTTGACAGGGATCGAATGGATGGCAATGGTGAACCGGCGGGAAGTTGTCCGCTTGCAATTAAAGCTTTCATTTGCTCCTCCAATTGGTAATAAATCGGTTCAGGAGAATCTTTTGAAAGACGAATAGGAAGTTCCATTCAACTCCCCCCTTAACAAACATAATCGGTTTTCTTGATTCTTCTCGACATATACTTTTGCGAATAGAAAAGACCCACATAGGCAAACAAAATCGCTGCGATGCTGCTTAATATCGGCTGTTTTTCAGCCATGCTCATGGTCCAAGATACAAAACCGTTGCCGTAAAATAGATTGAACAAAGTTAAAATGGCAATGAGGCCAAATAATAAAACAAACGAATAAATAACCATTGCGGTTGTCGACATTCGAACACCTACATCACTTGCAGGAAAGGAGGCGCCGATATGAATGCCGATTGAAATCCAAATAATCATAAATGCCGCATATGTGCCAACATCTAAAGTTTCCCTAAGTTCCGGCGAGAAACAGTAGGTAAGAATGGAAATGAGAATATAGTAAGGGATGGCAAAGGTGAAAAATATAATAAATCTGCTTTTAATGAATGCCTCTAGTTTTATTGGCAGCTGGCGAAGTGTGATAATAAAAGGAGGCACCCAAAAATCACGGTTCACTTTTTGGTGATTAAAATCTTTTGGTTTCAACCACGTTGTTCCGATTCCAAACACGATTAAGAAAATCAAGTCGAGCATGACAGTGCTTCGATTCCGGACGAGATTTTCAGGGATAACGGTGCCGAAAAACATTGAAAAAAACACGGCAAGCAATGCGGTTATAGCGAATCCTAGTTTTATTTTTTTGAGTTCGAATTTTGCCAGCCACAACGCTTCCTTCCATATGGTCATCTTCCAACCCTCCACTCTAGCTGTTATACTGTGTATATTTATATATACAGTATATGACACTTTTTCCCTTTTGACCAGACTTTTTTAAAAAATAAAAAGTTTTTAAGCATACAAAAGAAGGTGTCCTAGAAGTTTGAACCTTTGGGAAACTTTTTTTGAAAAATAAAACATTAAATGGTGTACAGTTGTTTACACCGTTGCAACAGCTTCCACTTGGTATGAACGAAAGACTATTCATCAAAAGGATGGATTTTTCCATGATTAGCTTTGGGTAAATGAGAAGGAAATTGTTCTTTGGTTAATAGGTGAAGTCTTTTCCTGAAATCGCCTTACATTCAGTTAACGATTGAGGGGCTGGTGCAGAAATGCCTTATAGCTTAAAGATTTGCATCAAAAGTAAGTTTATCGAAAAAGAGCGTCTTTCCCTTTTCATTTATGAACAGCAACCAACCCCTTTTTAAACGGACGAAAGACCGCAAAATTCACCTGGAATTTCAGCGGTCTTTGCCAATGTTGTTGACTTTTCCGAAACAGGTGTTTTTTTTCGCCTGTTTCGGAAAATTTGAGCAGATCTTTTGTTTCTCCATGCTTTTTTCAGAAGCCGACTTAGTTAGAAATCTTAAATTGGCGGACAAGGCCGTGGAGGGTTTCAGCTAATTTTGCCAGTTCCTCTGAGCTTCCGGCAATTTCTTCCATGGAATTCGTTGATTGTTGAATGGCGGCGGAGGCCTGTTCAATGCCTGCGGCTGATTGTTCGGTTATCGCCGCCACTTCTTGAATGGATTTGTTCATTTGTTCGCTCGTTTCAGCAATTAAATTTAAGTTGTTTGTGACTGTTTGTATTCGTTCTGTCATTTCCCCTACTGATTCGGCTATTTGGTTAAAGGTTTCATCTGTCGTTTTGATTTGGCTTGTTCCTTGTTCAACTTCATTATACACACTTTGCAACGTATCAACGACCGTGTTGGATTCATTTTGAATATTGACGACAATATTTGTGATTTCTTTGACGGAATCGGAAACTTGTCCGGCAAGTTTTCTTACTTCTTCCGCAACGACGGCAAATCCTTTCCCGTGTTCGCCGGCTCTTGCGGATTCAATGGCGGCATTTAATGCTAAAAGGTTTGTTTGAGCAGCGATCTCTTTAATCACGGAAACCAATTTGGATATCTCTTTTGTTTGGTTATCCAAGTTATGAACTTTTTGAACCGCAACCTTCACAATTTGATCGATTTTTTCCATTTGTTTCATCGATGATCCCATTAATTGGGTGCCGCTGTTTGTCATATCAAGAACTTTATTGGAAGATTGTTCAATTAGTTTGCCATTTTCATTTGTGGACCTCTGTCAATAGATTGGACAGCCAGAATCGAGAAAATTATGCAGCTTGACCGTACATTTGTTCGTATTGAACAGGTGTAAGATACCCGATAGCGGAATGTACGCGTTTCCGGTTGTAAAAAAACTCGATGTATTCAAAAATCCGACTTTGGGCTTCCTTGCGGGTTCTGAACTTCTCTAGATAGACGAGTTCCTTTTTGAGCACGCTGTGGAACGATTCGATGCAGGCATTGTCATAGCAGTTGCCCTTGCGGCTCATGCTGCATTTCATCCCGTATTTCAAGAGCCGTTTTTGGTACTCATGAGACGCGTATTGGCTGCCGCGATCGGAATGATGCAGGACTTCGCCTTTCGGCCGTTGACGGTTGTAAGCCTGATCCAGAGCTTGTAGGACCAATTCCTTGGTCATCCGCTCATCAGCGTGCCAGCCTACGATTTTGCGCGTGTACAAGTCCATCACGCTCGCGACATAGAGCCATCCCTCGTCTGTCGGAACGTACGTGATGTCTGCCATCCAGACTTGATTGGGAGCTTGTGCCGTGAACTGTTGGTTCAGCACATTGTCATACACCGGCAGATTATGGTTCGAGTTCGTCGTCGCCTTGTATTTCTTGACGGTGCGCGACTTGAGCCCCAATTCCTTCATGATGCGGGCGACCGTTTTCTCGGATACCCGAACGCCTTGCTGGCGCAGGACTTGAGCGATCTTCGGGCTGCCGTACAGGCGACGCGAGTCCACAAAGATACGGCTAATCTGTTGTTCCAGTTCTCGGCGACGTTTCTTTCGCTCGCTTTCCGGGCGTCTAGTCCATTGATAGTAACCGCTCCGGGATACGTTCAAAACCTTGCACATCTCCGACACCGGATACTTGGAGCGGTGTTTGTGGATAAACGCAAAGATCAGTTCCGGTCTTTTGCGAAGATGTGCATCGCTTTTTTTAAAATCTCGTTCTCCATCTCGAGTTGGCGGATTCGTTTCTGCATGTCCAGAATGGTCTTTTCCTCGATTTTCAGGTTGCCGCTGCCTCGAAACGCATTGGTCGGATCTTGCTTGAATTCGTTGATCCAGCGGTACAGGGTATTGTCGGACACGCCCAATTCGCGGGCGACTTGTGCCACCGGCTTCCCCTGCTCTTGAATCATTTTCACGGTTTGGATTTTAAACTCTTTGTCGTATTTCTGACTCATCTTCGGACACCTCGACTTTGATAGGTTTATTGTCGCATTCTCGATTCTCGGTGTCCACTTTTTAGTCTAGCATCACCAATTGAAAAAGTGTGGAAGACTATATCTACTTCAGAAGGGATTGCATCTTGGTTCATGCCAAACGATTTTCAGGCAAAACTAGGACATGAATTCCACTTGCAGTCGCCTTTTGGTCCGTCGCCTTGTAAAGTAATAGAGCTTGAACCGCCTTACCGGCTTTCATTCACTTGGGATACAGAGGGGTGGATTGTAACCTTTATGTTAAAAGATTTAGGAGACAAGACGGAATTTACTCTTATACATGGCGGTTGGAAGCAGCATGACTTTGTTTTGCCTAAAGCGAATGAGAAAAGCTCTGTAGTCTGCGAGCGGATGAACCATGGCTGGGCGAAGATCGTCGAAAACCTGCAAAAGGTTGTGGTGAAGTAGTGTGTCCCCACTCGCAAGAAAGCATGACGTGTTTCAAGCGATTTCCGATCCAACCCGCAGACAAATGTTGAGGCTGCTGGCGGAAAAAAAGCGGACAATTTCTGATATGACGGCTCATTTTCCAATAAGCCGCACTGCCGTTGCGAAACATCTCAACATCCTTTCTGAGGCGGAATTGGTGCATTTTCAGAAAGTGGGAAGAGAAAAAATTTATCAATTAAACCCGGAACCTTTAAAGGAAGTAAAACATTGGCTTTCGTTTTATGAGCAATTTTGGCATAACAAGTTGGCTATTCTCAAGTATGCAGTTGAAAGCCAAGAAGGAAAGGAAACATCCGGCGACAATGAACGGGACAGCCTGTGATTCGATCAAGGACGGAGGCAGCCCCGGGTCATATGGGCGAATATTGGGGGAAATTGTTCGGTTATTCAATGGAGCTGCCAGCATAAATCGTCAAGCCAAAAGCGGGGCAAATGCCCCGCTTTAGTAATATTGAAACAAACACTTCCGTTGCCGAATTTGATTAAGTCCTGAATTTTGTGTAAGAAGGAAGCGGTTGGATTGGCCGGAATTTAGGTTTACACAATAATAGGACTTAGCCCCGAATTTCTTTAACAGATACGAACCGCAAGTTTGAATTTTTTTGTAAAAAAATCACTATTTTTAATGCAAATCCCCTCTGTAAAACGTCACGTTTAGTTGGTATAATTCACTTTGTTAAATTATGATGAAAGCAGGTGAAAATAATTGCTCTATTGCCAACAATGCGGACATCCATTAGAAGAAGAGCAAACATTTTGTACAAATTGCGGAGCAAAAACTGCGCAAGCTCAAACAGATACTGAACAGAGGAGGGATGCACGTTATTCAGGAAAACCGCTGCCGCTGCTGGCGAGCAAAAGATCTAAAATACTTGCCGGAATTGGCGTTGTCATTGTTTTGGCAATTATTAGTTCATATTTTATTTTAAAATCTATTTATAAACCGACAAGACTTGCAGAGAATTTTATTTTAGCGGTCACGAATCAAGATGCCAAAGAAGTGGCGCAATTGCTGAATTCTAAACAATCTGATGTAAAGGTGGATGAAAAATCGGCCAAACAATTGATTGAATATTATCAAAATAATCCTTCCGAATTTTCCGAACTCAAAAAGAAATTAACGGAAGATGCACTGCTTTATGAAAACGGATCGTTCCCTGAGCAAACAAGCACGGATATTGCGCTCAGTAAAGTAGGGAAAATATGGTTGTTATTTGATCGTTACGCACTAATACCTAGAAATTTATACATTGTTGTATCTGCTAATCGGAACAGCAGTATTTACATAGATGGAAAGAAAGTCGAAGATATAAAAGAAGATGAGGAACGAACTTTTGGGCCATATCTGCCAATAAATCATAAAGTTCAGGCAGAATACAAAGGTGAATATACGAACGTGAAGCAGGAAGAAACAGTATCGCCAAATGATGAAGAAGAAGAAAATAAAGTATATGTTGAATTTGATTTAACAGGAGACTATGTTTATATTTATTCCAACAATGACAATGCCGTTTTATTTGTCAATGGGAAGAGCACTGGTTTAAAAATTGCCGATCTCGAGGAATTCGGTCCAGTTCCGACGGATGGTTCCATGACGCTTCATGCTGAAGTGAAAACTGCAAAAGGTACGTTAAAAAGCAATAAAGTGAAAATTGAAGAACCGGGGGAATCCATCGAACTGTTATTTGATGAAGAAGAGATGATGGAAGACATTCCTCTCGACTCAATGGAAAATTCCGGTGATGAACAATTAGAGATTGAAAACGTGGTGATGAACCATTATTCTAATATTTCAAACGGCGATTACGAAGCGGCCTATCAACTGTTTTCCTCAAATCGGCGGAATGAAATTAGTTATGAGAAGTGGATAAAAGGGCTGCAAAATAATTTCAAAAATGAAGTTTCCGATTTAAACGTGGAAAGTATCGAAAGTGACCGGGCAACTGTCAGTTTTCATTTAACTTCTTATGACAAGAAAAAAGATGGTACGACATTAGTGCAAGAATGGGGAGGGAAATGGTATTTAGTGAAAGAATCCGACGGATGGAAATTGGATACGCCGGAAATTACAAAGCTAAATACTAGAACAGAATGAAAATGAAACATGCGTTTACATTCCTTGCTGTCATGATGATCCTTTTTCTTGCCATTGTTTTCGTTCCAAAAACGCTGCTGTTAAAGGAAAGCAGTAACCAAACAGCAGCTAAACCGCAGCGAGTGGAAATGTCAAAAGAAACAAGCAGCTCGGTTTCTTCACAGAAAGAAAACTCAAAAGAAAAAACGGAAACTTTAGAAGAAAAAGCAGCGAAAATAGTAGATTCTATGACTTTGGAGCAAAAGATCGGCCAGCTGCTCATGGTTGGTTTTAAAGGTGTGGAGAAAAATGAGGAAATCATTGATTTAATCTCAAATAAATCAGTTGGCGGTGTAATCTTATTTGACCGCAACATGGAAACGCCGGAACAAGTAGCAAATTTAAATAACTCTTTTCAGAAGCTGGCCGCCAAACAGCCGTTTTCGATTCCGCTTTTAATCGGTGTGGATCAGGAAGGGGGAGACATTTTGCGGATGAGGGATAAAGTGTCTCCCATCCCGTCTCAACAGGAGCTGGGTCAAGCGGAAAACGCGCAAAATGTGTTTGAGGTGGCTTATTTAAACGGGAAAGAGTTGGCGGCTATGGGATTTAATGTTAATTTTGCCCCGGTACTTGATTTATCAAATACCGATAGCCGTTCATTCGGAACCGATCCGGAAAAAGTCTATCATCTTGGAGAAAAGGTTGTACAAGGATTCAATAAAGCGAATATTACTGCAACATTAAAACATTTTCCCGGAAATGGAAGAAGCAAGGTTGATCCACATCTTGACACTTCTTCTGTAAAAGCTGATCAAACGGATTTGGAGAATTCGGATATTTATCCGTTTCAAAAAATCATTGAAAATGTAGATAATCAGTCATTTTTTGTGATGATCACTCATATCAAATATCCAAGCTATGACAGTGAGAAGCCGGCGAGTTTATCATCTGTCATTATGAAAAAATTATTGCGGGAAAAGCTTGACTATACAGGAATTATTGTTACCGATGATTTGGAGATGGGTGCTGTAAACAAATATTATTCATATGAAGATATGGCGAAAGAAGCAATAAATGCCGGGGCGGATTTGCTGCTCGTTTGCCATGAATATTCCCATCAAGTCGAGGTATATAATGGTTTGTTAAAAGCGGCAAAAAAAGGGGAAATTCCAGAAGAACGCATTAATGAGGCCGCAACGAGATTATTGACATATAAATTGACCCATATTCGCGATCCGATCGTTGATCCTCAATACGCAAAAGAAACGGTTGGCAGCGAAGAACATCAAAAGTTGATTGAAAACAGTTTGAAAACAAGAGAGTAGAAAATTTGGTTATCCACTGAAAAATCATTTACTCATCTGGGAGATATGCGCATTATTTTGTCTTTAAGGAGGAACGATTGAGAAAATGATATGCAAACAATGCGGAAATGAACAAGCCGGCGGGAATTTTTGCGGAAAGTGCGGAGCAAGGCTGAATGGTCAATCCTTAGGGCAAACAGCCAATTTTAGCGAAAGCGAAACCGGACAGCCTGCCGGTTATGCACAAGGAACTTCAACACAAGTGAACGAACATGTGGAAAGAGTGAAAAAGCAGTCGAAATTGTACGGCAGTTATTTTGTCAATTATCTTAAACGGCCTTCTTTCATATTCGGCAATGAACAGAATGAATGGACGAATGGCCTGATCAGCATTGTTTTATTTGTTTTCATAGCGGCTTTAACCGCAAGTGTTTTCGTCTGCAATATCTTTAAATCGGCAATGCATCACACAGGGGATTTATTTGCCGAATTTTACAACGGTCCTTCATTCTTTTCCGTATTTTTTAATGTTTTTCTTTATGCGGCCATGATCTTGATACTTGTGTTATTGTGCCTGTTTTTGGTGAATAAATTTTTTGGATCCAACGCTTCCTTTAAAGAAATGATCGCCATATATGGCGCACATCTTACAGCAGCGATTATCATTGCGCTTATTGCCTTTTTGCTGATATTGTTGAAGTCAAACGTCTATGGAAACATCTTACTGGGCATTGCCTTTTTGCTGGCTGTTCTTTTTATCCCATACTATATGATCAGTTCCTTATTAACGAAATATGCGAAAGGGATTGATCCATTGTACTCATTTTTGTTGTATGTGGTTCTATTTGCGATTGTGTTTTCGATCTTTATTGGCATTTTGGCAGATTCTGCATTGGGCAAAATCGCTGACCAATGGAGCTACTTTTGGTGATTCAAATTCCGTAGCATGAGATGCTGAAAAAAACCGTCCCCTATTCCAAGATGTTTTGGCGGGGGGCGGTTTTCAATTGGATTGATCCAAAAATCCTCTGTTCCAACAGCTGCAACTCCCCCATAAGGCCGGTTTTGATTTGAAAGATGCAAATAATTTGCGGAATGATTTGCTGTTTCAAAACGGTTTCGGGCTGACGGCTCCGAAAATAGGGGAAAGCCATCAAATTGGAAATGCGCCCCTCTGTTCGTTTGGTTATGCAATATCCTCTGTTGATTTTTCCATTTTCAGCGTGCAAATCAAGAGATGTTTGACCTGAAAAATCATAAAATGTTCACAATGATTTTATAATTTAAAAACATAGTATCATTTATGATATATTTAGGATATCTGCTCAATAGCGAGGTGTCGGAGATGCGTTTGAAACAAATCGTTCCAGTTTTTTTTCTTTTACTTGCAGTGATTCTTTCTGCCTGCAATGCAAATAAAGAACAAGCACATCAGGAGCATGCGCCGAATGGTGACTTGTGGGAAACAACCGCTTCCAGAGACGTATTGCCAACGTTTTTAAAAAGCCAAAGCGAAGAGATTCAATTGGTGTATCAAGCAGCCGGCCAATCAACAGAGTTGTTGCAATGGATTCCTTGCTATTGCGGCTGCGGCGAGAGTGCAGGGCATAAAAGCAGCATGAACTGCTTTGTGAAAACCGTCAACAAAGATGGTTCTGTTGTCTGGGATGACCACGGAACACGCTGCAATGTTTGCCTGCAAATTGCGGCGGAATCTATTAAATTGAAACAAGAAGGGAAATCCGTTCAAGAAATCCGTCAATATATTGATGAAAAATACAAAGAGGGCTACGCAGCGCCTACGAACACGCCAATGCCTTCCTAATTTTCAGATTGAGAATGTATGAAATGCAAAAAGGGTATGTCTCAAAAGTCCATTTTCCTGTCACCTGTTTGCAAATAAAAGATCCAAGAATGTTGATTTGACAGCATTCTTGGGTCTTGCTTTTTCATGATTTGGGATGAAAAACTACTTTTCGGCCCCCCCAGCGCTTTAAAAATGAAAGAGATTCGTTGTTGCAGCTCCTCTATATCAATTGTTTGCGAATAAAACTTCCGGCATGAGGTTGAGATGAAATCGGATGTGTTGTTGATGTTTTGCCGGCTGTTTTTTATGTATCTTGGTTCGCCTGTTCTTCATACCTCTCCCCTCTCTTTATCGTGGCGATTTTGCGAGCTCCGAAGAGAAATTCATATTTTCTCAGAAAAAAAGGAAGCTTCATTTTTTACCTTTCAAAAGAATCAATATTAAATTTGAGCATAAATATTTTTTCATGACTAAAGTGTTCAACTGCTTTTCATAATCGAGGTGCTCCTTGCGCACTTTTTAATGGCTGATGAAGATTCCATCAAAAATCAGCCATAAAACATGATACTATTGTATTAGGCATTAGATCCATGATTATGGTCAATCGGGGGGAGAACTTTGTCGGAAGTGAAAAGCAGTCAGCGGTTGTTGAAATTAAAAGAAATTCTTTTCAGGGAAACAGATGAAGATCATGAACTTTCAATGAAGAAGATCATCGAAAGTCTGCAGCGGGAATTTGGTTCAGACGTTTCATTTGATCAAAGAGCGATTAAACGGGACATTGAAGCATTAAATGATGCGGATTTTGAAGTTGTCATGAATACCGGGCAGCACGGCAAAGCGCTCTACAGCCACCAAGACCGCTTATTTGAAACATATCAACTTCGGCTCATTGTCGATGCCATTTTATCGGCGCGTTTTATTACGGAAAAAGAGAAAAAAATGTTGATTCAAAAAGTAAAAAAGCTGACAAGCAAATATATTGCAAAATCATTACCAGACCCGCTCATCTTTCACCAATCAGTCAATATAAATTACAATTTAATTAAATTGAACATTGATCATATTCACCAAGCGATTTCGAAACAGCGCGTACTAAAGTATCAATATGGGAAGTACAACGTTGATAAAAAATTTGTATTTCACAGGGACGGCAGGTGGTATGAAGTAGAACCTTATGCGCTCATCTGGCAAAACGATTTTTATTATTTAATCGGCAAATACATTCCGAACGGGGAATTCCGCCATTACCGTCTAGATCGAATGAGAAATGTCGTTGTAACAAGCCGCACCTTTCAGCGGGAGAAGCTCGATATAAAAGAATATATCGACAGGACGTTTCACATGTTTTCCGGCGAAGATCAATGGATTAAAATTCAGTTTCATCAAGAACTGATCAATGTTGTGTTGGATCGGTTTGGTTTGGACGCCGATATCCGTAGAATCGGCGACGAACATTTTCTGTTAACAACAAAAGCAAAAATAAGCTCAGGCCTCGTTGGCTGGATTTTAACATGGGGGCATAAAGCAAAAGTCCTTTCACCTGATCATTTACTTGAAGAGGTGAAACGGGAAATCAAGCTTATGCAAAATGTCTATCAAGAAGAATCGATCGAATCCCAACTTTAGTTGTACCATTTTTGGCACATCTTTTTTTATATAATAAAAATGAAATGATCAATGGAGTTTTATTTACCGAATGCTCCGTTGTCATTTCCTCTTCCCCAATAAGAGAGTGGTGTGCGGCACCACTCTCTTATAATGTTTATGTGAGAACATATCATAAATTCATTTGTACATGGAAAATTTTTTGCGATTAAATCTTTGCCATCAATACGAAAGGACTCTATGATTAAAAGGAAAAAAAGCTGGCTAAAGTTTACGGTGGTGTGTTGCCGCAAGAAAGCATCGCCAATGCGATTCAACCAAGGGGAAAACGGAAACTGAACTTGTTCATAGTGCAAATAGTATTCATTTCAAAAAGTGGTTGCAACCCACCAAATTATTTCCTCATAAACGTGTTTCACAAGAATCATCGATTGCGTCTGATTCAGCAGAGAACCGGCAAAAAGGGGTATTTTCCATTTTATTAAAATCAAAACAACTAACGTGAAACCCGTACTCTTCGTTTAAAAAATGTTTCGGAACGGCACACAGTACAATAGGCGAAGTTAAATGTTTTTATAGACTATTAGGGACATTAACAGTCAAGGTGTACCAGATTTGGAACACCTTATTTGATATAGTGATATTAATAAGATCGGTTTTGTTATAAAATATAATAATGTATAAATATGTAAAAGGGAGGTGAAAATGTATATGGAATTTAGCGAAACTTGACAGATGATCACGAAAATAAATTGAAATCGTTTTCGATAAAGTCCTGCGGTAATATGTCAAGGTGAATAATCATAGAAATTGGAAATTCCCTTGTCCGATGATCCGAAAAAAGGCAATACTGAAGAAACCCAGTATTTGCACATGTAATAAACTAGGTCAAAAGGTTGATATTGGTATACCAGATCGATCCTTTTATCGATCTTCCCCTTTTCTTGGCGTGTAGATTTGACCGTTGCGTAGCAGCGCATCGATCAAACGCACGAGTTTTCTAGCGGTGAGGACGAGGGCTCGTTTATGTTGGTGTTTTGGCACTTCCTCATACTTCTCCCGGTAGTACGCACGAAACGTCGCATCATGCCGTTGCACCGAGTTGGCAGCCTCCACTAGGTAGTAACGGAGATAGC
>NZ_JBVVUU010000023.1:0-42282 GCF_056032925.1 Aeribacillus sp. JST-2 | reverse complement strand
AAACAGAAGGATCAATAAGGTCCTTCTGGGGAATTTTAAACCGGCGATTTTGGGGAAAAAATAATCGGCCTTGACACACTAAAGTAGCTTTAAAAAACGAAAGCCTTTTCTGCCAAGCAGCTGAAAAGGCTAAACTTTTATCAACTATCAACTAACTAATATAATCTTTGCAGAACTTTCCTTCCAATTATCGTACATACATTTTTAGAAGGGGAAATAGCCCCATTAACAACCGGATTATGGAAAATCAACATAGAATTATTAATAATAAGGATAACCGTAACCATAGCCGCCATAGTAAGGATATGGGTAACCGTACCCGTATCCATATGGAGGGTACAGTGCGCTTCCTAATAATCCGCCAAAAAATCCTCCGAGAAACGGTCCGCCGAATCCAAAAGGTCTTCCAAACCCAAAGGGTCTACCGAACCCAAAAGGTCCGCCAAACCCAAAAGGTCTTCCGAATCCAAATGGACGTCTTCCAAAAATTCTTTCATCCTCATGTGTTTGAACATGTTCCAATTCATTGTACATACTTTTTCCTCCTCCATTTTCTTTTTAGACCAACTCACTTAAACATTTTCAAATGACATAAAGAAATTTGCCCAAAATGTTTTCATACTAGACTATGATTCAATTGTGGATTTGAATAGGCACATATCCATTGTTTGAAAAAAATATCGTTCATTAACGAGAAATTCTTTAAATGAAAAGCTGACATGATATCAAGTTTAATCATGGAGAACATAAAGGTATTTATTAACATATAGCACCTCGAAGAACCTTTTGAAGTGGATTTAGGAGGCGGGTTGTAAGGAGCTTTAATGGCGCCAAGTTATAATGAAAATGGAATTTGGCAAAATGGTAACAATAGCGATCCATTCGATATAGTTTTATGTTTTATCTTTCCCGCAAGTTCAAGTAAATCCTTGCTGAATATTTGATTAGCCGGCATTTATGCGCACAAAGCGTGAAAAATGTTGGAATCATTACACTTCGCTTGTCATTTGGTCCTGGTTATTCCTTATCAGATAGAGGAAACTGTGCGTTTCGTACTTTTGGTGTTCAACCGTTTGACCGTTTAATTGAGGGGAGGTTTCTTTATTTGAGCACTATTTTCCTTTTTACTTGCAGGAAATATGCGATCCCAAATACCAATTGCTGCAGATCTTATTGCAGTTTCTTTAAGCAAACTAATTCCATCTGGTTTGCGGAAAATTTTTGCTTGAGATCGGCAGTTAATATATTTTGTTATTTGCCTCAGCTTGCTTGTTTATTCCTAACTTTATTCAATCGCTCCTGTTTCTTTCCGAGAAAAATCGAACCGCACATGAACGGGTATATAATTTGCAATTATGGGATGCTCAAGGAATAAGAAGAATCCTCTTCTTTTTGTTCGGTTGATATCAAAAGTTGGACACGAACTTGCAAAAGCGTTATTTTTCAAAGCCATATGTACAAAGCCCTCTTTCAAATTTTGGAGGGGGCTGTTTGATGCCAAATTTGCTTAAAGTTTTCGGCCGCTTTTTTTCATTCCCCGGTTTGAAGCCATTTCTTTTTCGTTATGAAGCAGTCTGTTGATTATTCAAACATTCCAATATTGCAAGTTCCAAAAACGTTACCCCGCGATTAAAACGAAAGCAAACCAGGCGAGCCCAGGTCCAAGAGTTACAACAAGCGCAGCAGAAAGCAATAGTTGTTTAAAAAACACATTCTCTTTTACCCCTTGCACGTTCGCAAGCAGCAATGCCCCGTTTGTAGAGAAAGGACTTAAATCGACAATGCTTGAAGCGATGGCAATTGCTGAAACGACGCCGATGGAAGAAATAGTCGGATCTTGCAGAATAGGTGCTGCCAGAGGGATGATAGCTGCTAGGAAACCAGTGGTAGAGGCAAAAGCCGATACGACTCCGCCTACGTATGACGACGCAAGAGCTGCTGTCACCGGATTCCCAACTCTTGCTATCAAATCGGTCATATAATCAATGGTTCCGATTGTTTCCAGAACTCCCACATATGTTACAATTCCAGTTATCAAAAGAATGACAGACCATGGCATACGCGCTAGGACGCCTTTTTGCTGTTTTGGAGCTATTAACGCCAATACTAAGCCGATTCCCAGCGCTGCAAAACCGATGTCTATGTCGAATGTAAGAGCCAAGACAACTAGGAGGATGATGCCAATAAGCGTAATACCTCTATACCATGTTAATCCGTTATCTGAAAATTTTTTTTCCTCATTTCCGGAGGCATCAACGGTTGAAGAATCTACGTACCCATCTGCAGGTATGCGTTTTTTTAGCAAGCGAAGTCCGCCCAAAATGATGAACACAATAACAGACGCAAACACACTAAAGATAAAAGCATTTATGAAAAGCAGCCCAGGCGAATGAGGAAGATCCCTTGCTTGCATAACACCGTTGACAATGACACCATATGGATTCAGCGGTGAATATGAACCTGCTGTGGATCCTATAACTACCAATAACCCCATTAACAGAGGACTGATGTTGTATCGGGCGGCAAAACGCAGCGAGATCGGCGCAAGGATCGCAATGGCTGCGGGCCCCAAGGTGCCGACACTGGTTAAAATGGTGCAAAGCATGAACATAATCCATGGAATGAGACCAAGATTGCCTCTGACCATGCGAAGCCCCCAACTAGTGATCAAATCGACTGTCCCGTTTTTCTCAACGATAGCAAACAGGTAAGTAACTCCTGCAAGGGTGACGAACAGTTCGGCTGGAAAACCGCTATAGATGTCGTCCATCTTCAATCCACCGAATCTGACACCGACAACAAAAGCAGCGACAAATCCTAAAATGCCGAGGTTGATTGGCAAGAATGAACCCACCACAAACATGATGAGAAGCACCAAAACTCCAATGAGCTCTAAACTCATACAGATTTCTCCCCCTAAGTTAAAGTTTCAAAATAAATGTAACCGCTTTCTAAAATCTCCAGCATTTAAAAATCGACTATCGACAGAGAAGATAAAATTATCGAAATAAAGTATCATAGCAATATTCGTAAAATTATAATTTAGACTAATGAGGGATCACCTACCAAAAATTTGAATCGTAATTTGCTTCAGTCTAAAACTGGAGTGCAGCTGATTATAAATATTTTGAATGGTGTACAAGATTATTTGTTGACACCACATGTCAATCAAAAGCTTTAGGGTGCTTATGATTTGTTCGTAAGATCGTCTGTTAGCAAAGATAGATGTTAAGAAAGGCAGCAAAAATCAGATAAAGTGCTTTTATCTCATTACCTCCTTTCAATGTTTTTCATTAGTCGCAGATTTTTGAAACTAATCAATGGTTACAAAATGTTCGAGAATATAAATTGAAAATTTGCAATTTTGTCAATTGTCGACTGTCGTTAATGTATATCATAAAGCAAACCTCAAACATTTGCAATAAAAAATCTGAAAATTTTTATTAATGTTATTATTGAGTATATTTATTTATTTTAATAATATGGATCCTTAAATTTTTTAAACTAGAAAAAAAGGGGGGTGCTCCGTCCAATCTCGAATAAATGGAAAGGTGAGGCAAACGAAAGATTGGGGATAATTCCATAAAAATACAAGAAGTTTCCTGCTTAAAAGATTTTTTCAAAAATTTGTATTTGTTTATAAGTTATTATAAGATTATGTTAAAATAGACAGTCGACATTAAAGAGAGGATGGGCGGAAATGAAAAATAATCAATTATTTTATAATCATTCGCTGTCCCATAAAATAGCGGAAAAAATAACAAATCAAATTATGTCGGGTGAACTGAAGCCCGGAGAAAAAATCATTGAATCCACTTACGCAGAAGAGTTTGGGACGAGCAGGGCGCCGATTAGGGAATCGCTTTATTTGTTAGAAAATGAAGGATTAATTGAGCGGATTCCCAGAAAGGGAGCTATTGTGAAGGGTTATACGGAAGATGAAGTTTATGATCTTCTTGAAATGAGAGTAGTGTTGGAAAGTCTTGCGATGAAAAGAATTAAAGTACGCGGTGTAAATGAAGAAACTCTTAGGAAAATGGAACAATTGGTACAGCAAATGGAAGGGGTTGACGGCGACGAGAAACTGTACGCGAGTCTAAACCAAGAGTTTCATATGCAAATAATTGAAATGAGTGGAAGTGAAATTATTAAGGAAATGTATTGGAGATTAGGACGGCCTTTACTTGTCCTTCAAAGAATATCATTTCTTGAAAAAGAACATATAAAAAAGTCTTTGAAAGAACATCGTATTATTTTAGATCTGTTAAAGGAAAACCTAATCGATGAAGCTCTTGTTCTCCTTGAAAATCATAATCATAGCGTCATAAAAAGGGTTGAAAACAAAACTATAAATAAGCAATCTTATAATTAGCAACAATGAGAAAAAGATTTGCATGTTCTGAAACGAACAAGAACTATCTTTTTATGATTATTAAGGGAGTAATTATGAAGTAAGTAATGCAGCTTTTTGGGCTGGCTAATTCATATTGACTCCCTTTCTTCATATCTTCATTTCATCCCCCTGCTTCTTCAATTCATAGACTGAATAATGATCTCGAAAAACATTCTCCACTTTCCGGCAATTCGGCAAATTTAATATAAAAATTTGAATTTTTCAGAAATTTAACATTGACTTTTATAAGGTCAGAGGCTATTATGAAGGTAATAAAGACGACTGTCGACAATTGTCTGGATAAAAAAGGCAGATTGGAATACCACATTATTAAAATATGACAGAATTATTTGGGAAGAAGTAGGAGAAACCTTAAAATTTACAGACAGAAAGGAGATTTTTTATGAGGGTAACCATTAGTCAGGTGGAGACAGATGGGAAAATTATACTTCAAGAAAGTGCCGGGCTTGCCATTGTCACGATCCAAAGACCGCATCTGAAAAACGCGATGTCATCGGCCATGTGGCGGGAGTTGGCGGAAATCGGAAAGTTGATTCCAGAAAATCGGAAAACAAGAGTAGTTATTTTGCGTGGAAGCAAGGATCAATTTTCTGCCGGTTCAGATTTGAAAGAATTTAACCGAATGTCCCTTGATCAAGCACACGAAGCTTTTCGCTTGATAGAACAAGCCATTTCGACTTTTGAAAAACTGCCGCTGCCAACCATTGCCGCAATCGACGGTCCGGCATTAGGCGCAGGCTTTGTCCTCTCTTTAGCATGTGATCTTCGGGTTGGCACCTCTAAAGCTAGAATGGGGATTCCCGTTGGACGGCTGGGAATTACGCTAAACCAAATGTTTGTGAAACGGATCGCGGACCTGATCGGAGGGAGCCGGACGATGGATTTAGTTTATACAGGTCGTTTGTTTAACGCTTCAGAATGCTACCAATTGGGGTTGCTGAATTACATGGTGCCAGATGGTGAAGATATAGATCATTTTACATTATGTTTGGCGAAAAAAGTAATGGAACAGTCGCAAGCTTCTCTTCTGGCTGTTAAAAGATCTGTCGCTTTTAACAAACCGTCTCTTTTTTTCCCTTGGGATACAGGGACAGCATCCAGCATAGACACCAATGATTTTCCGGAAGGTGTTCGCTCATTTGTAGAAAAAAGAAAACCAAATTTTAAAGGGAGAGATTGACATGCTGCCGCTTGCAGGAATTAAAATTATTGACTTGACAAGAATATTGAGCGGTCCGTTCTGCACGATGACATTAGCTGATTTAGGTGCCGAGGTGATAAAGATTGAAAGTCCGCAAGGGGACGATACAAGACAGTGGGGACCGCCGTTCATCCGAAATGAAAGCGCCTACTTCCTCAGTGTCAACCGCAATAAAAAAAGTGTTGTTCTGAATTTAAAAGATCCAAAAGGGAAAGAAATTTTCCTGAAAATGGTGCAAACAGCGGACGTTGTTGTTGAGAACTTTAGACCTGGCACATTAAAGAAGCTGGGAATTGATTTTGAAGTCTTAAAGCAGCATAATCCTAGAATTGTTTTAGCTTCGATTTCCGGATTTGGCCAAACAGGCCCATATGCCAAAAAGCCAGGGTATGATGTCTTGGCTCAAGGAATGGGCGGGTTAATGTCGGTTACAGGAGAACCAGGCGGTTCGCCGGTCAAAGCGGGGTATTCATTGGCGGATATCGGAGCAGGAATGTGGGCCACAATCGGCATCCTTTCAGCACTTTGGGAAAGGCAAAGTTCCGGCCAAGGGCAATGGGTGGATGTTTCCTTGCTTGATACAATGGTTTCTTGGCAAACATATCTTGCTGGAAACTATTTTGCGACAAACAACGATCCTCAGCCATTAGGCGGCGCTCATCCTAATATTGTTCCTTACCAAGTCTTTGAAGCGTCAGATGGCCACTTTATTCTGGCGGTAGGAAATGATAACCTTTGGAACTCGTTTGTTGAGGCAATGGATATGGAAGTTCTTAGAGACCGGAAATTTAAAACGAATCCCGACCGGGTTCAAAATCGAGATGAACTAATTTCCATCCTTGAGGAAGCGTTTAAAAGAAAAACGAGGGATGAATGGGTTGACATCTTTGAAAATGCGAAAATTCCGTGTGGACCGGTTAATAAATTGTCGGACATTCTAAATGATGCTCATATTAAGGAAAGGGAAATGGTAGTTGAAATGGAACATCCGTCCCTTGGCACCTTGAAAATGCTCGGTATACCTGTGAAATTATCGCGAACACCAGGCAGGCTAAAAACGGTTCCTCCTGCTCATGGAGAGCATAGCCAAGCTGTTTTAAAACAATTGGGCTACAGCAAAGAAGAAATAGAACAATTCATAAAAGATGGCATTACTGTCGATCGTTCAGCATATGTATAATTCAATTATAAAGGTCGACAATCGACTAAATAATGAACTTGTCTTTAAAAACTTCTAACAGGTATGCTACGTTCGCATTTACCTGGTGTCAAAACTTTCTTTTTAACCCTTCATTCTCTTCCAGGGAGAATTAGAAGGTGAATATCCCGGCAAAATGAAATCTAGCCTCCAAATAACCATTTGCTTCAGCACGAAAATTTCCCTGTCAATTACTGGTTGTTGAAGCAAATGGTTTCCGGTTTGCCGATGAAGACGCCCCAAAGTTGGTATGACGATTCCCCTCGGCAATAAAAATCTTAAGGGAAAGGGGATTTCGATCATGCGCATATTCGCTCTTGTTGGCCCTAGCGGAACAGGGAAAAGTTCCAGTGCACTTTCATTTGCCTATAGTAAAAACATACCGGCTATCATTGATGACGGATTGTTAATTTATAGAGGGCGAAAGGCTGCAGGGATTTCGGCAAAATATGAAAAAAATTATATTACAGCTATTAAACGAGCCATCTTTTTTTATGAGGACCACCGAAAAGAAGTTGTGAATAAGATAAAAACACTTAATATTCCATCGATCCTTATTATTGGAACTTCTGCTAAAATGGTTGATCAAATTGCCGAAAAATTGCAATTAGGAAAAATTGATAAATATTATCAAATTGAAGAAATTCGCTCTTCAAAAGAAATCAACATGGCATTGTATGTGAGAAAAACGCAAGGGAAACATATCATTCCACTGCCTTACGTAGAGGTCGAACAGAATATTTTTAAAAAAATGATTATGAAAGGAAAGAAAATTTTTTCCTCCCAAAAGGAAGAAATTGGCGAAACAACGATTATCAGACCGAGGTTTCAACAAGGAACCATTCATATTTCTGAACATGTTGTAAAACAAATTATTTTGCATGCGTGCACTTTGATACAAGAAGTGAAAAAATGCCATCGGATAGATGTCTCCTTACACGAGTTGCCGAATATTAAAATAAGCCTTACAATGTATTACCCAATGGATAAAGCATTACCTGTTGTCGCCGAACAGATTCAAAGAAAAGTTGCCGATGACTTTTTCAGATATTTAAATATAGAGTTAAATAGCATTGATATTCATATCCATAAATTGTCGATGGAATCCTCTTATTCTGCGCCCTAGACTATTCAAATTGCCGGCAAATCGAAAAGTGCACCGCATTTTTGACCATTAAGTAGACGACAAGAATGGCGGGAATGCTTTTGTATCCTTCTTTTACGAAGGTGGAATGAATGTTTGCAAGTTATCCCCTAAAAAAAACAAGATGACCATGTTTGTTTAAAACAGCATATACAAATTTGCGACGAGACGGGATTTTGTTAAAAAAGGAATTTTTACAAGAAAAACGTTAGGCAAAGCGTGGCATGATCTATATTAATAAAGAGAACATTTGCTTGCAGCCTAGCGACTACAGAAATTTGAGCAGTATCAAAAGTTTTTGCACATAAAATCAAAAGCATGTTCGTTCGGATTTTGAAGTGAGCCCCTCGCCTCACAATCGTTTTAAAGGGAAAATAAACCAAAATGAATAGAACAAAATTCCTTGCGGCCAATAACTTCCATTAAATTGCCAAGAAAAGAGATCATCAGTATAATAGGATAACAAATTGATAAACTGGAGGTTATGGCGTGTTAGAATTGACAATTGATGAACCAGATATTCTTATTAAAGTGGCGCATGCGTTGTCATCAAAAATTAGGATCAATATTTTGAAATTATTAAATTATAAAAAAATGAACATCTTGGAATTGTCTGAACAGCTTGGATTGCCAGTTTCCACTATCGCTTTTAATGTGAAGGTGCTTGAAAAAGCCGGTTTAATCATTACCGAATTGCAGCCTGCCTCAAGGGGGACAATGAAGGTTTGCACAAGAAATTTTGATGATATCTACATGAATTTAAACTTGAGAACCGGCATGAACAATCCGAAAAATTCCTACCAAATAGAGATGCCGGTTGGCCATTATTTGGATTTTGATGTTTACCCCACGTGCGGTTTAATCAATCAAAACGGCATCATGAAACCGGATGATGAACCGTCGCTCTTCTATCATCCGGATCGAATGACTGCCCAGTTGATTTGGTTTCGGAAAGGGTATGTGGAATATCATTTTCCTATGCTTCTTCCGGCCGACGCCAAACTTGAATCCATTCAATTCTCAGTGGAACTGTGTTCAGAAGCTCCGCGCTATGACCATCATTGGCCTTCTGATATAACGGTTTGGATCAATGGAACAGAAGTATGCACTTGGACGTGCCCCGGCGATTTTGGCGATAGAAGGGGAAAGCTAAATCCAGCATGGCTCCCAGATACCCACACGCAATATGGACTGCTGAAAACATGGAAAGTCACACAAACCGGAAGCTATCTCGATGACGTGAAGGTGTCAGATGTAACGTTGAACGACCTCAAAGTAATCGGAAACAAGTCGGTTCGTTTTAAAATAGGCATTAAGCCGGATGCCGCAAACATCGGCGGAATCAACCTTTTCGGAAAAGGATTTGGGGATTACGAGCAAGATATTTTAATGAGAGTTATTTATTCTTAAAGTTTTAGAACAAACTCATTTATTGCAGGAATGTTGTAATGAATGAGTTTGTTTTTTTTGATCCCAAAATGCGAATCGCTTTAAGTGAACCGTTTAGCAGCGGCGAAACATCGATGAAGCGGCAAAACAGCAAAAAATATTTCTGATTTTTCTAAAAAATAATTGACGAAACAACATGAAAGCGTTATCTTTTAATTAAAACAATCATATTGTTTTAATTAAAAAAATTGTAATAAAAAACAGCAAGAACAGTCAGAAGCAATTAAAGGAGGGATTCTGTGAAGAAAAAGGTATGGATCATCAAGTTATGCTGCTTCCTCTTATTTGGAATGCTGCTGGGCTGCAGCAACAATCCTGAATCCGCCAACAAAAAAATGGAACTCACCTACTGGACGATGTTTGGTGGCGGTGACGCCGCGTATATGCAAGAAATTGTTAATCAATTTAATGAAACCCATCCAAACATTCGAGTCAAAAATATTCAACTGGCTTGGGATGAATATTACACAAAACTTGTTACAGGATTCGCCGCTGGCAAAGGACCGGATATAGCAGTATCCCACGTTTCAAGACTTCCTCAACTTGTCAATCTGGAAATCGTTTCAGAACTGGATCCGTTAGCTGAAAAAATGGACATCGAATGGGAAACTTTCAATCAAAACATTTTGGACGCAACAATGTTCCGCAACAAACATTATGCCATTCCCATCGACACGCACCCTTTGATTTTTTATTACAACAAGAAGCATTTAAAAACTGCCGGATTATTGGATGAGAGCGGAAAACCGATCATGGAACAATCTCCGCAAGGGTTTATTGATTTTTTCATTCGATTAAAAGAAGCATTGCCAAAAGATGTCATTACCTATTCATTTCCTACGAGCGGCGACGATCCTTATCGGCTATGGTGGGCGTTGTATCACCAGCTGGGCGGTGATGGGATCCTTTCGGAAGACCTTCAGTCTCCGGACATTGATTTCGATAAAGCGATTGAAGCAGCCAACTACATGAAGGCGCTGTATCATGACTACAAAGTGATTCCGTTGCATATCGGCGATTTCTATCAAATGTTTCAAAGCGGTTCCACAGCTGTATTGACAACCGGAGTTTGGGCAACAGGGATTTGGGAGCAAACAAAAGATTTAGAATTCGGCGCACTTCCATTGCCCAACATTTTTGAAAAAGAAGCGACATGGGGGGACTCCCACACGTTAATTTTGCCAAAAAATCAAAATGCTAGTGTGGAAAGACAGAAAGCAGCCATAACGTTTGCCAACTTTGTGGCGGAAAAGACCCAAATATGGGCGAAAGCCGGACATATTCCTGCCAAGGACACGGTTGTTCAAAGTAAAGAATTTAAAGAGATGCCGTATCGCAGTGAATACGCAAACGCCGCAAACAATGTCGATTTTCCGGAAAAATCCGTTAATAATTGGCCAGTTAAAGATATTTTGATTCGTAATCTTGATACGATTTGGAACGGGAGCGCATCTCCAGAAGAAGCTTTTCGCAAAATCGATCAGGAAATCGGCGACTTGCTGGATAAATCGCTTTTAACAGAATCCCCATAGATGATTGTGCTAGAGGAGGCTTGCTGATGAAAACGAATACCTTTTCAGAAAATATGAAAGCCATTCCGTTTTTACTTCCCTTTACCTTTTTTTATATAGTTTTTACCATTTTTCCAATAATCAAAGGCTTGCAAATGAGCTTTTACAATTGGACGATTGTGAAAAAGATGAACTTTGTCGGATTGTCTAACTACTTGGTCATGCTGAAGGATCCTGATTTTTGGCAGTCGCTTTGGAATACAACATGGTTTGTTCTGTTATCCACCCCTTTCATGATCGTATTGGCACTATGTTTGGCATTAATGGCAAATAGGAATTCAAAATTAAAAGCATTTTACAGAGGAGCTTTTTTTCTTCCATCGATCCTGTCGGTTTCCGTTATTTCTTATATTGCCATTTTTATGTTACAGCCGTATACCGGACTCGTTAATTCTTTCTTGCATTTTGTCGGCATAGAGGCTGAACCGTTTTGGCTGGCTGATCCTAAACTTGCTTGGGTTACAATTGTCGGTGTGACGCTTTGGTGGACAGTCGGATTTAACATGGTGTTATTCCTCTCTGCATTGCAGGATATCCCGGATTTCTTATATGAATCCGCTGATATTGACGGGGCAACCGCATGGCAAAAGTTTTGGCACATTACATTGCCACAGTTGATTCCGATCGGCAAAATCATTTTGCTTTTGCAAATTTTGGCTTCTTATAAAGTATTTGCGCAAATTTTATTAATCACCAATGGAGGACCGGGAACAGCGACGAGGCCGCTTATTCAATATATATATGAAACCGGGTTTATCAAATTCAATCTCGGCTATGCGGCAACCATGTCTTACGCTTTGTTCTTCATTTTGCTTATCCTATCGGTCATTCAGTTAAAATGGCGGGGAAAGGAAGGGGAGGTATAAGTTATGATGAAATCCATCCGCGCGAATGCTATTCCGTTCATTGCAGCAATCATATTTTTGTTTCCAGTGATCTGGATGCTGTTCGTCTCCCTGAAGCCGCAAGGAATAGGGGTCGATCAAGTCTTCGAATGGTTTCTGCCTCCTATGACATTTGAAAATTATTTCTCTATTCTTTTTCATTCGGCAGTGTTAAGATGGCTTTTGAACAGCCTCATCGTCGGAATCTTGACGACTTTTATCACCCTTTTGATTGTGTCGCTAGCTGCATTTGCCCTTTCGCAAATCAACTTCGCCTATAAAAAATTTTTGTTTGTGTTCTTTTTGGCAGGGTTGATGGTGCCTGGGGAAGCAACAATCATTCCGCTGTATCAAATTGTCAAAGATTTGAACTTGCTTGATTCATATACTGGGCTGATTTTGCCGGGCATTGCATCGCCGCTTGGCGTCATTATTTTAAAGAGCTTTTTTGACAGCGTGCCCAAGGAAGTGATTGAAAGCGCCAAAATGGACGGCTGTTCATTGTTCCGGCTGTATTATTTCATGATTTTGCCGCTCGCTAGACCGGCGCTTGCATCAATCGCGATTTTTACGTTCATCGGATCGTGGAACAATTTCTTGTGGCCTTATTTGGCTATTTTTTCGGAAAATTTATACACTTTGCCAGTGGGAATCCCGACATTTAATTCGAATTACTCCCAAGATTATGTGCTGCCGATGACGGTGAATGCCGTCGCTTCACTTCCGGTCATCATTGCTTTTCTCATCTTTGAAAAACAAATTGTGAAAGGAATCAGTTTTACAGGAATAAAAGGATAATAAAGGAGATGGTTTGATGGAACAGGCAAAACAAGTGCGAAACGAATATCCAAGACCGCAGTTCGAAAGAGAAGAATGGCTCAATTTGAATGGAGAGTGGAATTTTCAATTTGATGACAAAAATATAGGAGAAAAGGAAAAATGGTATATGAAAGGAGTTTTTGACAGAAAAATTATTGTTCCATTTACTTACGAAAGCAAAGCAAGCGGAATAGGCGAAACGGTTTTTCATCCATATGTGTGGTACGAGCGAACATTCGAAATCCCTGGAAAGTATCAAGGGAAAAAAATCATTCTCCATTTTCAAGCATGTGATTATATAACAAAGGTTTGGGTTAACGGCCAATTTGTCGGACAGCATAAAGGCGGTTATACCGCCTTTTCATTCGACATCAGCGGCATTGCCGAAGCAGGTAAGGAAAACAATATCGTTATCAAAGTGGAAGATAGCCAAAGTTGTTTTCAGCCAAGGGGCAAGCAAAGATGGATCGGCAAAAATTTCGGTTGCTGGTACACCCAAACGACGGGAATTTGGCAAACGGTGTGGCTGGAATTTTTGAACGACTACAGCATTCGTTATGTTAAAATGACCCCTGATATCGATCAAAATTCGATTGAATTTGAGTATCAAATTGACGGGGAAATCAAGGATGGGAAGCAGGTTCAATTGTCGACGAAAATAAGCTTTCAAGGTCAAGTTCTCAAAGAATTCACCCTTTTGGTGGATCGGCCGACCCTTCAATGCACCATCGATATAACGAGCGAAATTAATGAATGGAAAATTATGTTGTGGCATCCGGATCATCCTCATCTGTATGATGTCCAATTTACATTGGCAAAAGACGGAGAGTTAATGGATCAAGTATCTTCCTATTTTGGAATGAGAAAAGTTTCCATAGAAAATGGCAAAGTTTTGTTAAACAATCGGCCAATCTATCAAAAACTGATTTTGGATCAAGGCTATTGGCCTGATACTCTTTTAACCCCGCCATCCGATGAAGCGATTTTGGAAGACATTCACAAAATTTTAGAGATGGGGTACAACGGCGTCCGTAAACACCAAAAAATAGAAGATCAAAGATTTTTATATTGGTGCGATCAAAAAGGGCTGCTCGTCTGGTCGGAAGCGCCAGCAACTTATGAGTATTCGGATGAAGCGGTTGACAATTTTACAACAGAGTGGATGGATATTGTCAAACAACATTACAATCATCCGTGCATTATCACATGGGTGCCTTTTAATGAATCGTGGGGCGTCCAAAACATTTATACGGATCGAAAACAGCAACAGTTTACGGAAGCGATTTATTATTTAACAAAATCAATGGACAACATGCGGCCTGTTATTGTGAATGATGGTTGGGAACATACCATTTCGGACATTATTACCCTGCATGATTATGTTTCGTATGGAGAAGAATTCCTCGAGCGGTATTATGACAAAACGAAAATTGTGACAAACGTTGTACCTCACAACAAGTTCAAGTATGCGATGGCAAAAGGCTATAAATATAAAGGACAGCCAATTTTCATTAGTGAATATGGCGGCATTGCTTTTCAGGATGAAAAAGGATGGGGCTATGGCGAACAAGTGAAAACGGAGGAAGAATTTTTGGATCGTTTTCGTTCGATTACAAAAGCGATCAAAGACACGGATTATATTTGCGGCTATTGTTATACTCAAATTACCGATGTGCAACAAGAAATCAACGGTTTGCTGACGGAAGACCGAAAACCGAAAATCGATCCGGCAAAAATTAAAGAAGTTAATGATCTATAATGAAAGTTGTTTGTTGCAAAATATGAATTTCTAAAGAAATGCGATCTCTAATCTCGAATAGAGGTATAAATGATGGAGGGCTGTTCGATGGGCAAGTTCCAACAGCCCGCATCTTTTTTTTGAAAGCGATTTCATTTCCTTTTCCCTTGAAATATCTCATTTTCAACAAGGGGATTCAAAGTTTTTGGACGACAAGCAAGGCAACACCATGGGCTTATAAAAGGAACTATGTTATCTTTTGTCGAAGAACTTCGTAAACCTAAAAAAGATTGAAAGAGATATTTGCTAAGATGTTGTTCCATCCATCAAAGAATCTTTTTTGAAGAAAAATTTTAAAAAAACAGCCTTTATCAAAAATCCATGTTTTTACCAAACTGTTTGTCCAGTCTATTTTTTTTTTCAAGCATATGATGTTGACAAAAGTATGAAAGGGGTGAATCTTATGAGCAATGTATGGTATCCAAAAAGACAAAAAAACAATAATAAAAAGGCAAAAGCCAAATCGAAAGCGGATGTTGATTTTAAAAGCGATGTTGATGTGAAAACAGACAATGATTTGGAAAATGATTTAAAAAATTTCGACCGCAATACAAATATTGCTAGAATAACTGATAGCGGGAATTCCAAAGTTGAAGTCGACATTAAAGTCGACTCTGATGCAAAAGTACGGTCAAAAGCAGAAGCTGATCAAGATCAAGAACAAGAACAAGAGCAGCATCAAGAACTAGAAAAAGACAGAAAAAACGACTACTACTAGGAAATTGATGGAATGTAGGTGGGGATTTTGCCTCCCCGCCTATTACTCAAGGAAGGAGAAGCAGTGTGGACCAATTTGAAAAAAGCCGTTCCTCCATTCGAAAGGTTAGTGAATTCCCTTCGCTGCGGAGCTCTTCTATTCATGATTCACAATTGAATAAATCTGCCATAGGTTATAGCGGAAATTCCGATGTGAAAGTAGATGTTAATGTTCAAATTGATACAATCCCTATCGCCATAGCCGTTCTTTGTTCATTATTTGCCAGCAAACAACTGACACACGAAGAGTTCGAGATTGCTTTCAACAAATTACTGGAGACAACTGACAAATACAAACAATTAAGTGCCGATGGCTCATCTAATGTAAAGTTATTTCATCCGAATGTTTGGGGAAGGTAAATAAAGAAGCGATTTTGCCTTTCTCAACTATTTATTTTTCAATATGAAGTCAAAGTGAAAGGCATGAGCGGAAGAAATAAACGGTTTAAAAAATTTCGATTTTCTTTCAGCCGGACAAGAAATGAGGAGGGAGGGTTGAAACATCCGGTACATACCCTCCCTAATGTTGAAGCGGCTCAATGCGGTTTTTTGCAAAAAAAGTACAAATGATTTGCCATAGATTTGAGAAATGCGCAATCTTACGAAAACAGGGTGCATGATTTAATTTTCTCTTCCCATTTATTAATATTAATGCCCTCCGTGTCCTTGCCCGTTTTCTTGCGAAATTTCAAGCTTGTCGTCGAGAATTCCTTGCGTTTGAAAGGAAATTTGCTTCATATCTCCGATGATAAACCCATGGTTATACGGACCTGTTGTCGGGTCATTTTTAAAGGTTGGTTTAATGTTTGCCAAGAAATCATATGTTTCTTGTTGAAGCCGTCCTTTCTTTAGCCAAATCATCGGAGCATGTTTGCCGAGATGCGAAAATGGTGCGGCAGCTAGAGCAAGTTCCGGTGAAACCGTCGAAATAAAAGAAACACCATGGCCCGGTTCCGTTACCCCCCATCCGAATTGAGTGTCTTCATCTTTAAATTTGGCAAATTCAATGGATGTTGTTACAGGGTCGTTTCCGGATATCCGATAAACAGTCCCATATTCTTTCAATTGTTTTTCAACATCTTCCGAAATAACCTTTTCGGGTCCTAAAATATAAATGTTTGCTTTATTGTTCCGCTTCTGAAGTGCATCGATCGTTTCTTTAGGCAGTTCCTTTTCAGCGGCAAAGAGAACGGGTTCAGGCATATGGGAAATCCAATTGACGGCCGGTATGGAATACAGTTTATGTTGATCCTCTGAAGAAACGATGATCACACTATCTGGGTAGCCGCCGGAAACATCTGCATAAGCTTGATCGACATTCATTGCTAATTCTGCAGGATTTTTCCCTTGAATGTGTTTCATTTTATAGCTGGATAATTGCTTTGTTACATTGCTTGAAACTTCTCCTACAACAACAACTTGATTGCCGTTTTTGTCGCCTGCAGGGTTTAACCGTTTCATTTCATTCAAAACTTGGTCGGGAACGTTGTCGTGATGAATGAATAAGATCGGACCGTTAATCGGATGATGGATGAAATCAGCTCCAGCTAACGCTGCTTGCCATTGGTCGACAGGCGCCAAAATAACGGCTCCAGGCTGATTTTCTTCATGTGTGGCAGGCCAGATCGTTTGAGACACGTAAATGGACGCACTAATTGGATCGGCAGCCGGAATTCTCGTTATGTTTTTTGTGTTCTGGACAACTAAGTTTTTTTCTGCATTAGAATTGAATTGTGCAGGTGCATTGGAAAAATTTTGATTGGCTGTATTTTGAGCGCCTTTTCCGCTATTTTTGGAATCATGGTTCATATTTCCGTGGTCCATGTTTTCATGATCCATACCATCCATATGTTCCCCTTTATTTGGATCATTAGAACCTTTATCACTTCCGTTGGAACATGCTGCCAAAAAGAGCATGAATACAGTTAGAACGGTTAGAAAAGCTAGCAGCTTGCCATTTTTTTTCATAAACACTCCTCCTCACATTTTCTTTGCATTAGTTTTAGCAAAAAAATGTGCAAAAATGATGGAGAAGCTCCCATTTCTCCGACCTATGAATTTTTTATTTCCACTTGCGCAAAAGGTTGGACAAGGTTTGGCAGCCGGTTGCAATTTTGAAGGTCGGATGAGGGATGGCGGACAAATAAATAATATTATGAAAGAGAATGGTATAATGGAAAAATGGGAACGGATCGTTTGTTTTTAGTTGGAGAAGAACTTCCCTTCTTGTAAGGGGAGGCGATTTAGCTTTAGCTGATAGGGAAGGGAGCAAAAGTGAAAAAAATTTCGTTTAAGTTAGGAATGCTATTTTTCGTCTTCGTTTTAGGAGTCGAAATCATTTTATTTGTATCATTATACATAACTTTGGTCAATTCAAGAATTGAGGAGGAGTTTGATCATTTGTTGGCAAGAGGGAATAATCACCGCGATGTGCTGGAAAAAAATTTTGACCAGTCCACGCTGGAACATGTCACCATGATGGAATCGGAAGCGGAGACGGACGTCGTGATTACGAATGAGAAAGGTCACATTTTGTATTATTCCGATCATATTTTGCCATTCGCCAAAAAAATGGTGAATAAAACAGGCAAAACGATACCTGATGATGGAATGATCGTGCAAAAAAATTGGCAAAAAGAGTCGCATATTACGACCGTAAGCCCGATTCGGATTAACGGCAAGATCAAAGGATATGTCTATATGTTTCAAAATACCGATTCCATTCAAAAAATGATTTATAAATTAAAGCATCATTTCGTTATTGTTGGAATTCTTTCAGTATTTTTAACGATTATAACCATTGCTATTTTATCCAAAGTCATTACCAATCCTCTCATCCGTATGAAAAAAGCAACGGAAAAATTGAGCAAAGGCGATTTTTCCGTTCGCTTGCAAGTGAAAGGGGAGGACGAATTGGCGGAGTTGGGGAAAGCGATTGAAACATTGGCGAGAGATCTGGAATATTTAAAAAAAGAAAGAAAAGAATTTCTTGCCAGCATTTCTCATGAACTCCGCACTCCGCTGACATATGTCAAAGGATATGCCGATATTGCAAGGCGGCCGAATATAAAAAAAGAGGAAAGAAACCGCTATTTGTCCATTATTTACGAAGAAGCGGAGAATATGGAAAAGCTTGTGAAGGATCTGTTTGAATTAGCGAAGATTGATCAACATTCCTTTCAAATTCATAAGGAACCGGTCAACTTATGCGCTTTCTTCAAAAAATTGCGTGATAAAATGCTTCCTGCGTTTCAAGCGAAAAAAATGTCACTTATTTATCAATGTGAAAAAAACATGACCGTCCATATTGACCAAAAACGTTTTGAGCAAGTGATGATGAATTTGTTGGACAATGCTTTAAAATATTCCGATCAAGGTTCTGCCGTATCAATTCAAGCTAGAACGGAGAAAAACAACATTGTCATGATGATCTCGGATGAAGGAACAGGAATTCCTGAAGAAGATTTGCATCATATTTTTGAACGGTTTTACCGAGTGGATAAATCCAGATCAAGAACGAGCGGCGGAACGGGGCTGGGATTGGCGATTGTCAAGGAGATCGTCGAAGCGCACGGAGGGGCGGTTTATGCCGCAAGCGAATACGGAAAAGGAACAAACATAGTGATAATGCTTCCGGAGGGATGAGCATGTGCACGATTTTGCTCGTTGATGATGAAAAAAGAATGTTGGATTTGCTGGAGCTTTATCTTTCCCCTCAAGGGTATCATTGCGTCAAGTGTGAGTCAGGTTTATCTGCCATTCAATATTTGGAAAACAACAAAGTTGATCTAGTCTTGCTCGATATTATGATGGCAGAAATGGATGGCTGGGAAACTTGCCGGCGAATGAGAGAAATTTCGGATATCCCAATTATTATGGTAACAGCAAGAGACCAAACATTCGACATTGTTAAAGGCCTCAAACTCGGTGCGGATGATTATATTACAAAACCGTTTGACGAAACTGAGCTGCTCGCCCGTATTGAAGCGGTGCTGCGTCGTTCCTCGGGAAAGCGTTCAATGGTAAAAGTTCAAGGATTGGTATGGGATCAAGAGGAACATAAAGTCCATTTTCAAAACGAAGCGATTTTGTTGACGCCGAAAGAGTTTGATATTTTAGGGCTGCTTTTGAAGCACCCGAACAAAGTTTTTAGCAGGGAAGAAATCATTGTTTCCTTATGGGGGTACGATGCCGATACCGAGGAGCGCACCGTCGACTCTCACGTAAAAAATATTCGCGAAAAACTGAGAAAAGCAGGATTTCCTGTCAATCAATTTCTCCATACTGTTTGGGGCGTGGGGTATAAATGGGGAGACCGCATGTAAGCAGGAAGGAGGTAGGAACATCCTTCCGTTTTTGTATGAATAATTTACGGAATTTTTAGAATATAATTTTTCTTTAAGTTTTGATTGATGGGGGAAATGACAAGACGTTCAACAGCTGCTATTCCGCTTTGCCGTGAACATGGAACAAACGGTTTATCTTTCCTTTTCCATTCATGGGCCATTTTTTGTTTTTGGAAGGCGCAAAATTTTATTGTTTTTTCTACACATTTTCGTTTGCGTTGCATATGAAAAAATAGGCTGCAATTGAAGGGGATCAGCAATTTTTTTAGATTTTTTTATTTCCAAGTTGACAAATAAGAAAAGTGTTATTTAATATATGCTTAATAAAAAAACCGGTAAGAAGTTGCAAAACATGTTTCATAAACAGGAAGGGGATCAAAATGAAAAAATTAATTGTGTTGGCGTTCATCGGTTTTTTAGCCCAGTTGATTGACGGGTCATTAGGAATGGCCTATGGAGTGACATCTTCAACGTTGTTGTTGTCGTTCGGGATTGCCCCAGCCGTTGCTTCCGCTTCCGTTCATTTGGCAGAAGTATTAACTACAGCGGCCTCTGGTGTTTCGCATATAAAATTTGGAAATGTTGATAAAAAAATGGTTTTTCAATTAATTATTCCAGGTTCAGTAGGTGCGTTCATAGGGGCTTGTTTTTTAAGCAATTTGCCCGGTGACCTTGTGAAACCTTACGTTTCCGCTTTTCTATTGTTTTTAGGCGTTTATGTCATCTATCGGTTTTTGTTTACATTTAAAGTGAAGGAAGTAAAACAATACAAACCATTATCTTTTAAGAAAACCGCCCCGCTAGGATTTATTGCCGGTTTTGCTGATGCAACTGGCGGCGGTGGCTGGGGGCCTATTGCAACACCCGTGCTGTTATCCCAAAAAGGAATGGTTCCCAGAAAAGTTATTGGGACCGTTGATACGAGCGAGTTTGCCATTGCCGTTAGCGCTTCTGTCGGATTCATCCTCTCCTTAGGTTGGGAGCAGGTAAATTGGTTTTGGGTTGGGGCTTTGATGATCGGCGGAATTGTGGCTGCACCGATTGCGGCGTGGATCGTTCGGTTTCTTCCGCCTCATATCATGGGGGTATTGGTCGGAGGATTTATTATTCTAGTGAATGTCCGTACTCTTTTGAATTCATGGGTGGCGGATCGTTCCCTTTATCCGTTTATTTATGGTTTTCTCATCATTTTGTGGCTATTAGCTATTTTATTTTCCATTCAAAAATCAACTGCAGAAAATCAAAACAAAGAAGGAACTTTTGAAGGGTAAATGGAACATAAAAAGAAGGAGCCTAAAAGGATGTCAATTCTTCTTTCACAATAGGCGTTAAATTATGAGAATAAACATAACCATTCTTTTATCATTGCATTATTTGCACTTAGTGCAGCAAATTTGCAACAGGTTGGCGCCATTCCCAACCCGCTCTTCTTTGACCAAAGTTTTATTTTAATATAGCCATAGCTGACGGGTCTGATCGTAGCAACCATGGTTTGTTTTGCGATTGCTTATATTATTTTTATGCGGCAAGAGATCCGCTCAAAATAAACAGTTTCAAAGTTTGCACTAAGACCGGAAGCAAAACATTTTAGTTGGTGATGGCAAATAGCTGTAAAATTTTTTCCGGAACAATTGCATAAACAGAACATCCCTCGTATGCAGGAAACATATGAGGGATTTTTTTCGTTTAAAAAATCATATGATGGGGGGGTAGCTTCAAAAAATTTCTTCACCTTTTCAACATTTCCGGCAAACTTTCATAAATTTAGTTCATAGGTGCGGAAAGGAGAGATCATATGCGAATTGAGACTGTGGCGACAGTAAAAGAAATCGTTCCGAAACAGGTCATCGGGAGAACGGTGATCGTCATTGATGTGCTGAGAGCATCAAGCACAATTATCACGGCATTTGAAGCCGGATTTTTATCAGTCATTCCTGCTGAAACACCTGAGAATGCATGGGCGCTTCAAACGGAAAATACAAAAATTGCCGGAGAAGTGTTTGGAAAGAAAGTAGAAGGGTTCGACTATCAAAACTCCCCGACAGAGCTTTTACGTGAAACACAAGCTGGGAAACATCTCATTTTATCAACAACCAATGGAACAAGAGCCATTTTCAAGGCGCAAAAAGCAAAACAAGTTTTCATCGGGTGTTTTTTAAACGCAGCTTCCTGTATAGAAAGAGCGCTGTTCATGAAAGATGATATTACATTGTATTGCGCCGGCACCCGAAATGAATTTGCATTAGAGGACGGCCTCGCCGCAGGATTGATGATTCATTTAGCAAAAAAAACCGACCCTTCCGTAGAGGTTTGCGATCTTTCAAAAGCGCTGGAAGCATCCTACCAGCAGCTTGAACATCTATTTCCAAATCTTTTTTTATCAACAACAACAGGCAAACGTTTAGTGGAAAATCAATATCGAAAAGATATCTTTTATTGCTGCCGGATCAATAATTCACAAATTGTCCCTATTGTTTGCAAAAATAGAATATTTCCTTTTTCCAGCTCATAATCCTTAATAGTAGAATTGGGACAGGAGTTGGGTTATAATGAATATTTCGACAGGAGAGGTAGCACTTCTTATTTTAATTGTCATCGGCATATTAGGGCGTTCTCCAATCATTGCAACGGCTGCCAGTATTTTGCTGATCTTAAAGCTTTCCTCGATGGAACGTTTTTTTCCGATGGTGGAGCGGCGGGGTCTCGAACTCGGTCTGCTTTTTTTGACCATTTCCGTTTTGGTTCCGTTTGCCAGCGGGAAAATCAGTGGAAAAGACTTGGCCGTTCTTTTAACAACTGTTTCCGGTGCAATGGCGCTTGTGGGAGGAGCGCTTGCTACATATATGAATGGGAAAGGACTGGAAATGCTCCAAGTAAATCCGCATTTGATTATCGGGCTAATTGTCGGCTCGATCATAGGGATCGTTTTTTTGGACGGGATCCCGGTTGGACCTTTAATGGCTGCGGCGATCACGGCGTTATTAATGAAGATCATTTATTTGTTTGCGAAATTTTTTTAACTTTTTATGTGGGCAATTTCCCTACTTTTTTAAACAAAGTAGGCGCTTGCTTTCCTTGTTTTGTTTCACCTTGTTTGTTTTTGCTTGGTTTAATGAAAAAAAAGGCAATTAATAAGGTAACTAGACATAATCCGGTCATGCTGAAAAAAATGACTCGGTGGGAAATTTTCATCAGCCAGCTGAAAAGGGGGGGACCGAATGCAACGCCAAGGAAGCGAATGCTCCCGTATAAAGAGGTGATCATTCCCCGTTCAGCTTTTCCGACGGCTCCCGTGATCAGCGTATTCAAGCAAGGGAGCAAAAAGCCTGTCCCAATGCTGCCTAATGTTAAACATCCAACCATCAGGTAAATCTGTTGAAAGAAGGAAACAGCCAACATTGAACCGGTTAACAGCAGCATTCCGATTATGATGATTCGGCGCATGAGCGGTTTATTCATTTTGATTTTCGCACCTGTTATATAAGCAGTGATAACCATTCCTAACAAAGGGATGGCCAGAATGCAGCCTTTTAAAACCCCGTCGATGTTATATGATGCTTCCAAAACGTCCGATAAGTAAAACAATACTCCAAATAAAATAAATAAACCGACTGTTCCGACGAAAAATGCCGGGATGAGCCATTTGCCTTCTTGTTTAAAGATTTGTTTCAAAGATTTGATATATTCTGGAAATGGTTTCCCCTTTGCTTTTGCCTTTTCTTTCACGAAAAACCAAACGAAAATAGCATTTGCAAAGCAGAGGGCCGGAAAGGCAAAAAACACGGCAAACCACGTAATCAGCGCGATCAACGAGCCGATAATGGGAGATAAAATTTTTCCCAAACCGTTTGAAGATTCGATTATGCCGAGCGCCTTGCTTTCTTGCGCCCCTGAAAATAAATCGCCGATTAAAGCCATGGCAATTGGAGAAGTGCCCGCTGCGCCGATACCTTGAATCAAGCGGCCGATTAAAATCCATATGTAAGAGTTGTCCATAAACCATGCGGCAAAACCTGAGATTAATCCGCCCGCACCGTATATCACTAAAGCTAGAACAATGACCCATTTGCGGCGAACATGGTCTGATACATATCCGATAAACGGAATCACCAAACCGGCCGAAAGGGAAAAAATCGTAATTGTAAGACTGACTTGAAATTCAGTCAAATCCAAATTTGTTTTCATCGTAGGAAGAACCGGGACAAGCATAGAGTTTCCCAATACCATTACAAATGGAATAAATGCGAGAATGATCATTGTCAATGTTCCTTGTTTTGCTTCCATCATGTTTCCTCCAACTTAAAATGGTGTCTCTATTACCCTTTCCCGCCGCTTCGCTTTTGATACTACCGCATATTTTGTATTTTTTTACATCCCCTTGATAATGGGATTTTTCCAAAAGCCTTATTTCTTTTAACCATTTGTTGGGAATATGAAATTCCCCCATGCCGGAAAAAGACATGAGGGATAATTTGATCATGTTACATCTCATTCACTTGCAATATATTTTCAGATGGTTTTAAAGGAAACGTATCAAAACGGAGCCCTCTTCTTAAACATTCCAGATTAAACGCATCTTCAAATTGAATGTTCCCCATATTGACATTTCGCCCCCAAAAATGAATTAAAGCAATTTGCTGATTTTTTTTTGGTGCTTCCCATATTAAATAATTTCTCATCTCTTCCGGTATCATCTGCTCAATTTTATGCAAAAAATTTAAATCAATGCTGCCATTCTCATCATATATGCCTACATCTTTTCCAGATTCTCTTCCCTCAACGATTACATAAGACGCACCAGATTCGAGATCCGAATAAAGCGTCCGTTTTAATTCATCCACCTCAAAACGGCTGCCGACAGCTTTTTTTCCAAATTCAGTAATGACAGCAAATCCTTCATGGATCGCTTCTTTAATCAATTTTTTCCGCATGGCTGCCGGCAGTTCAATGGTGCCGTCAGAAATTTCAAGATGATGGAATCCTATTTTTTTTAAATAATTAAAAAGATCTCTTAAAACCCCTTGATGGCAGGCAATTTCAAATAAAGTTCCACCGGGATATAGAATAATGCCGGCATTTTTCGCTATTTGAAGTTTCTTTTGAAGAATTTCAGGGGGATACAGCATTGTTGTTCCAAACCCAAGTTTAATGTAATGAACAAATTTCCTCGATTGCTCTAAAAACTCTTCAAACCATTTCACACTGATGCCTTTATCAATCAGCATTGTAATTCCAAGTTGATCGGTTTTTTTTAATCTTTCTCCGGATGGATCATGCAGTTCCGGAATAAAAGTGTTTTGTTGCTGATGGTTCACGGTTTGCTCCCTCCCAATGGGTAAATGTCTCTGTAAACCATCGTATGCGAAACTGCCCATATCGTTCTTCTCCCATCTTTATGAATGTTGTTCTTCTCCGCTTTTTTGAAGATCAATCATTTCACCGCTGACATGCAAATAAAGATTCAGTTCTGAATCATCTCCTAAAATGGATTTTTTGAGACCTTCAACAAATCTCGACGCAATATCGACAAAGTTTTGTTTTTCCCCTGTTTCATCTAATTGACCCATGACATATAAATGATTATTGTTGTTGTACATGTAGGCAATGTAACCGATCGCTTTTCCATCCGAATCCACTACATTCATGATTTCTCCTTGCTGATTTCGAAACTCGGGTTGAAAGTAGATCAACAGCAAAAACTCCTTTCATATTGAGTAGCAAAATAAACTATTTGTCTTTATAGTGGCTAAACGTCGGAAAATCATGCACAGGCTCATTAGAAAGATAAAGGTTTATGCAAATGAAGGCCGCATTCTGTTTTATTCAATCCGACCCAGCGGCCTGACCGTAAATCGCTTTCATTCTGAAGCGGTTTTGTGCAGTGGATGCAGCCAATGCTTGGATAACCGCGTTTATGCAAAGGATTATATGGCAGCTGATGTGTCAAAATGTAATCCCAAACATCCTCCCAGCTCCAATGGATCAGCGGACAGATTTTAATGGATGAAAATTTGTCGTCTTTATTAATAAATTGCGTTTTGGCTCGAGTCGGCGATTGCTCTCTCCTTAATCCGGACAACCAAGCTTTTTTCATGGCTAAAACTTCTGAAAAAGGATGAATTTTTCGAATGTTGCAGCATAGATCAGGATTCCGCTTCCATAATGCTTCCCCGTATTGCAAAGCTTGCTCTTCTAATGTAAGGGAAGTCTGTATGACTTTTATTCGGAAAGCAGGGTATTTTTGTTTTACACGTTCTATGAGTTCATATGTTTCCTGAAAATGGACATTCGTATCGATGAAAACGATGATTGCCTCAGGATACACTTTGTGGATTAAGTCCAGAAGGACCATTCCTTCCGCACCAAAACTGCAAGCATAAATTACATCATCTTGAAAGGTTTGATACGTCCATTTGATGACATCCAGCTCATCGCTTCCTGCGAACAGATCGTTTAATCGTTTATAATCAATCTCCTCGAGAAGCTCGTATGATAGTTGAATTTCTGGTTTCATTTCTTCCCATCCTTCATTTCAAATTTCCATAAAACAGTGCTTTTACAGCAGCTTGATCCCGCTGGCGAGGATGAAGACCGCAATCAACGTTCGCAGCGGTTTGGCCGGCACTTTTGTCGACAGCATGCTGCCGATTATAACCCCTGGTATCGAACCGGCAAGGAGCTGGATTAAAAGCGAAAAATCGACATTGCCGGCTCCCAAATGCAGCAAGCAATTGACAGACACTAACATGAACGCATGGAAAATGTCCGTTCCAACAAGGTCCGAAGTTTTTAGTTGATAAAAGAAAATCAAAGCCATTGCAAATAAAGAACCTGAACCGACGGATGTGAGCCCGACAATAAATCCAAAGATGCATCCGATCAAGATGGTCAACGGCTTCTTTTGTTCGAGCGAAAGAGCCTGAAAACGATTAGGTCTTAGCTGTTTATCGAATAAAACACGAATCAAAGTGGAAACAGCAACAAAAATCAAAACATAGCCAAGGGCATTTTGAATGAGCTGATCTTCATTGAAAATTCCTTTATTCCAAAAAAGAATGAGAACAGTTGCCAAAATGCTGCACGGAATGCTGCCCATCGCCAAATACTTGACTAATGAAAAGTTAACCGTTTTTTGCCTCCAGTGCTGCACTGCCCCAAACAATTTTGTAACGGCATTAAAAGCAAGGTCAGTTCCTACTGCCAAGGAAGGGCTGATGCCAATGGCAACTAAAAAGGGCGTTAGAAGGGCGGCTCCTCCTACCCCGGTTAAACCAATAAGAATTCCAATCAACAATCCCGAAATAATCATTGCAAACCCCGCAGTGTTCGGTTAAGTTTCAGTTTTTCCCCTAGGGATTGGACATGTTCACACTCCTTGCAAATTTTGATTACAGTTCCTTATATATGCCCATATCAAAAAAAAGGTGAAAATCCAATTTTGTAAGGGAAGGGATCGCCAATATGAAAGTAAAATGATGAAGGGAAAAAGGATGGGGAAATGCCGGAAGGACAGGTCTATCGGACAGGAAAAAGGGGAACCGAAGCAGAAAAAATCAATGTTTAGCAAATTTTATGAATAGGGTCCATTTCAAAACGTGCCTTTTTCTGCTGAAAACGAACGATCCGTTCATGTTCACCAATAGGTTAAACCCTTTCAATAAGCGCTGGCTCATCATATTTTGGCGAGTTTATTTTTGTAGAAACAGGGTAAATCTCCCATTCTTCTGTTTCATAGGGCATAAGAAGAGACTGAAGAAAAGATAAATGATCATCATTTTTCTTGTCCAGCCATATGTTTTCCACTTGGGGATGTAAAATCACCGGCATCCGATTGTGAACGGATGAAATGAGATCATTAGCTGCCGTCGTAATGATGGTGCAAGAAAAAAGTTCTTTTCCATCTTGGCCGCGCCATCTGTCCCAAAGTCCGGCCATGGCGAACAACTTGTTGTTTTTCAGCTGAATCCGGTAGGGCTGTTTTCGGTTGTTTTCCTTTTTCCATTCATAAAAACCATCCGCAACAATCAGGCATCTCTGCTTTTTAAAAGCATGTTTAAAAGCAGCTCTTTCGGCAAGTGTTTCGGCTCTTGCGTTAATAAAACGATTTCCTACGGAAGGATCTTTCGCCCAAAAGGGAACAAGCCCCCATTTTAAATAACCGGCCCGATTATTGCGGCCGTCGTTAATAACTACTAATACGTTTTGGGAGGGGGCAATGTTATACCTTTTGCTGTAATTTTCAATATCATTTGCAATGCAGAAACGCAAAACAATATCATCACCATTTTGAAACAGAGAAAATCTGCCGCACATTTTCTCATCTCCATTAACATGTTAAATTTAAAAATCCATTCGCTAAATTGGATGACAAATCAAAAAGAGCCACACTATATTGAATCAGTAAAAAAGTTTTATTATTTATGGCTGCTTTTATACATAGATTTGACGAAAGATCTTTTCACGCATCCGTTTTGCATAAATCTTTTTTAGTTTCCCACATAGATACGATTTAATAAAAGGAAATTTGGAAAAGGAGTTAGATAAAAAGATAAATTTGATGATTGCTTGACATTTTTTATCATCATATCTCACAAAAATGAGGTCCTTACGTTCTTTTGGTGAAAAGTCGAGATAATTGAGAATAAGAAGCTGAAAAACTCCAATTTGCACACTAATTTTCTCAATTAGCCTCTTCCTATCACCAAAATTGTGTAAGAGCCAAAAATGAATGTTGGGAAATGAAAAAGTTTGGCAAGGTGGTTGACATTTTTATTATTATTATCGATAATGATAATAAAAAGGAGAAAATGATATGATCAATCAACCGATTTCTTTCAAAAGCTTTGGAAAAGTGTTAAAAGGACAGGTTACAATGCTTCACAAAGACGGCCAAAAAAAACCGGCCATTCTGATTCTTCCGGGATCGGGGCCGTTAAATCGTGACGGCAATGATGCCAAAGGGAAATTCCAACTGAACGTGTATAAGCAATTGGCGCATTTTCTTGCTTCATTGGACTTTGTTATTTTAAGGTATGATAAAAGAGGGGTAGGGGACAGTGAAGGTGATTATTTTTCGACCGGCATGTGGGATCTTGTCAATGATGCCAAAAATGCTGTTCGGTTTTTAAAGGAACACCCGCAAGTGGATCAAGAAAAGATCATTGTTTTGGGCCATAGTGAAGGGACAACGCTTGCTATCGCTTTAAACGCCTTGGAAGAAATACACGGACTTATTCTTCTTGCCGGTGCAGGCGAGAGGATGGAAGAAGCGTTATACAGGCAGCGGCAGCTGGCATATGAAGCATTAAAGAATGTGAAAGGCTTGAAGGGAAAATTGATTCGCATGCTGAAGATCGAAGAAAAAAATGAAAAAAAAGCGAACAATTTTTTCAACAAAATCATGCAATCCGATCAAGATGTTATAAAAGTTTTCTTTCAAAAAATAAATGCCAAATGGTTCCGTGAACATTTGCAATATGATGTTCTTGAAGACCTTCAAAAGGTTCACTGCCCGGTTTTAGCGATGACGGGCGACAAAGATTTCCAAGCTGATCCGGAAAAATTGCAAATTCTCCCTAATTTTATTAAAGGGGACTTGGAATATTATGTCATTCATAATATGGATCATCTTTTAAAAAAACATGAAGGTGACTTCAATGTTTTGCGCATGAAAACCATTTACCGGAAAAAAGGGGATCAACCTCTTCATGAAGAGCTTTGCAGTTATTTGCAAAAATGGCTGGTAAACCATTTCAAAACGATTTAATGAGGTGCTTCTGATGAAAAATTCAAAAGCAGATTTATTATTGCATCCGATCAGATTGCGAATCATTCAAACATTGCTGGGAGGAAAACGTTTAACGGTCCAAGAAATGATGGAATATCTTCCGGAAGTTCCGCAAGCGTCTTTATATCGTCATCTGAAAAAGCTTGAAGAAGCCGGTCTGGTTGACATCGCCGATAAAAGAAAAGTGAGGGGGACAATTGAAAAAGTTTATTCGCTCCCAAATGAAGCGAACGAATTAACCAAAGAAGAATTGCAATCAATGAGCCGGGAAGAACATATGAAGGTTTTTATGAATTTTATTGCCAATATTGTAGCGGACTTTGAAAAGTATTTGCAACAAGAAAAAACTGATTTTGTTAAAGATGGGGCAGGCTACAGACAAGTAAGTTTTTATGCCAGCGATGAAGAGTTTTCACATTTTATCCGAACCATCAGCAAAGAGATGAAGATATTAATGAATCAACAGCCGTCGCCCGAACGAAAAAAGAGAATATTGACCACTATTGTTGTGCCTGCAGGAGAACAAAATTGAAAAAAGGGCTTTAGAGATCATATGAATCAAAATAAAACAGAACAAAAGCCCTTCATTTAAGTGAATCTTGTCGGAGCAAACGATTGCAGTGAAAAATATTGAATACAGCGCCTATCGCTTGTTGCAGAACGGTAGAAGAAGGCGATCGTTGAAAAAAGGGGTATGCCTCCCCCGCTTTTTTAAAAAAATTTTTGGATCATTCAGCTTTTCCTTCAAGAGATCTCTTCTATTCGTGCTGTCCATGTGAACGATCAATCAATCTTTTCAAAATCATTTTTGATCCTCGTTTGGCCTCTCTTGCAGCTTCTTAGTGATTGCCTTATGTTTTCATTCTTAGATTTTTGCCAAATTTTATGTTAAATCAAGAAAAGAACAAAAATTAACAAGAAAAAATTTTCCAATTACATTAACATGAACAGGAATGCAGTTTTCAGCAAATTCGTGTTGGCAATCAATAAACAAGAAAAACAAAAATCCATTTTTTATTTACTATAAAATTATTATGTAAACTACTATTTTTAGGGTCATAAAGTTGGTGAAAATCTTAGCCGAATTCGGGTGAAATGGCTATCGGAGTTATCAGGAAAATATAATATCTTAAAAAACGCTGATCTGTGTTGTCAATCGCAGATTTTTTTTATGCAAAAAAATTGGAAAATGGAAGATAAGTCTCTCTTAAAGATTAAATTTTAATTTTTATTACAATCTCCAAATTGGATTAAAACTAAAAGAAAACAGTTATTCAGGAGTAAACAATTTTAAATTTTTGTTTAACAGAAATAAATGGGATAACTTTCTAAATAAAAAAGAAAACTATAAACAAGATTTTGAAGGAACAGGGAAAGGATGAGCAGTATGCGGCGGAAACGAAAAAAATTCAAAATAAAAAAAGAAACGAATGTTTGCGAATCAATCAACCATCAAGAGGCGAAACAGGAGTCTCTTTCAAATAAATTGACCGAAAATGAAAGCAAATTCCGTTTAATTTATAACAATTGCATGGACGTCGTGTTTCGAACTTTTTCTATCGGAGGAAAAAGGGCTCTTCTCATATACATAGAAGGGCTGACCAACATTGAAGAAGTTGAAAAAAGTGTACTTTCTCCACTTGCGAAGGTTCAAGAAGAGGAAAATAGAAATATTTTCAGCATTATTCAAGAAAGAATTACTGTTCCTAATATAAAAAAAATTGGGAACTATGGGGACTGTATTGATGAAATTTCGTCTGGAAATCCTGTGTTATTGGTCGATATGATCGAAAAAGGAATAGCGTTAAGTCTTTCAAAGTGGGAAAAGCGTTCTATTGATGAGCCGACGGCCGAAGTTGTTGTCAGGGGACCGCGTGAGGGGTTTGTAGAAACATTGCAGGTAAATACATCCCTCATTCGCCGGAAAATTAGAAGCCCGCTTTTGAAATTGGAAATGATGGAAATCGGCCGATATTCAAAAACTAAGATAGCCATCATGTACATTGAAGACTTAATTGATCAGTCTTTACTGGAAGAAGTCAGAAACAGACTTAGCCGTATAAGAATTGATGGAATATTGGAATCGGGGATGATTGAGGAGTTTATTAACGATCATCCTTATTCGCCATTCCCGCAGGTTTTAACGACAGAGCGCCCAGATGTATTGACGGCGAGCCTGCTTGAAGGGCGTTTGGCATTACTAATTGATGGAACACCTGTCACCATTATTGTCCCGACCACTTTGTTTTCATTATTGCAATCAGGTGAAGACTATTATGAAACGTTTCCAATCGGATCAGCAATTCGCTGGCTCAGATACTTTTTCCTTTTAATTTCCTTGCTTTTGCCATCTCTTTATGTGGCTGTCATCACTTATCATCAAGAAATGGTTCCTAACACGCTGTTGATTAGTATGGCAGCTTCACGGGAGCAAATTCCGTTTCCCGCTCTCGTCGAGGCATTAATAATGGAAATAACGTTTGAAGCATTGCGGGAAGCTGGATTACGGCTGCCTAAACAAGTAGGATCTGCCGTCAGCATTGTCGGTGCAATCGTCATAGGAGAAGCAGCTGTTAATGCTGGTATTGTATCCGCACCGATGGTGATTGTTGTCGCTGTTACCGGAATTGCTTCTTTTACAATACCGCGTTATCCTACAGCAATCGCCTTTCGCATCCTAAGGTTTCCGATTATTCTTCTTGCAGGAACACTTGGTTTATTAGGCATTATGCTTGGGATCATCTTGATCATCGTTCATTTATCTACATTAAGATCTTTTGGCGTCCCATACTTATCTCCAATAGCACCAGCGAAATTTAGCGAGATGAAAGATGTTCTCTGGCGAGCCCCTTGGTGGAAGTTGGATACTAGACCACATTTAACAGGAGAATACAATAAATTTCGCCAATCTCCAGGGCAAATGCCTGATCCGAACAAAGGAGGAGAAACGTAAATTCGACATGAGAGGGTGGATAAAATGTTGAAAAATGGCAGGATCAGCGCTTTACAGATGGCCATCATGATGCATCCGACAATCGTCTCAACAGCTATCCTCATTGCACCGTCCATCACGGGAAGATTTGCCAAACAAGATTTATGGTTATCGCCAATATGGGGTTCGGCAACAGGGTTTCTGGCTGTTTACTTCGTTTACAAACTGAATCATTTTTTTCCAAAAAAGACGTTTATTGAATATAGCAAGGATATTCTTGGATCTTTTCCTGCAAAAGCAGTCGGTGTTTTGTTCCTTATGTTTTATCTATTTTTGACTGGTTTAGCATTGAGGCAATACGGGGAGTTTGTCATAGGAAATTTTTTAACAAGAACGCCGAGTATTGTTATTACTGTTAGTATGATCATTGTTTGTGCCCTTGCTGTGAAAGGCGGAATTGAAGTGATAGCAAGAACAGCACAAGTATTTATGCCAGTTGTCGCTGCTGTTATCATATTTATTTCCATTTTGTTAATCGGGGATCTTAATTTCAAAAATATTTTTCCAATCATGGGGCAAGGGTTAATGCCCTCCTTAATAGGAGCAATCGTCCCTTCTGCTTGGAACAGTGAATTTTTTCTTCTTTCGCTGCTATTTCCGTTTATTAACGACGCAAAAAAAGGATTAAAGCTAGGGATGATAACGGTCGTAGCAGTTATGTTCATGTTGGTGATAGCAAATTTATATTCACTTTTTTTATTCGGAAATGCAACTTCTATATTTATTTATCCTGTTATGACAGCAACACGGTATATAAACGTAGCGGATTTTCTTCAGCATGTAGAGGCATTTGTTATGGCCGTTTGGATTCCAGGCATTTTTATCAAAATTTCCGTTCTCTACTATGCAATCGTTCTCGGTACCGCACAATTGTTAAATCTCTCTGATTACCGGCCAATTGTATTTCCAGTTGGATTTTTATTGACCGTCTTTTGTTATTGGTCAATTCCAAATTTAAGTATTTTGTATGACATCTTGAAAAACATTTGGCCATTATTTTGGCTTTTTCATATAGCCATACCTTTAATTTTGTTGATCATTGCATTCGTACGAAAAAAAAGAGCGGAGTGCAAAAAATAAAAAAAACGGTGATAAAGATGAACATGTATCACAACCATTTACTAAAATTTATAAATATACCGCTTGTTTTGTTTTTGACAGCACTTTTACTTGTTGGCTGTTGGGATCGTGTCGAACTCAATGACTTAGGGCTTGTGCTGGCAGCAGGAATTGATAAAGCGGATAATGATCGAATTAAACTGTCTTTACAATTTGCTGTTCCGGGGGCCATGGGTATCCAATCATCTGTCGGCGGTGGGCAAGAAGGAAAAAACCCGACGGTTGTAGAAAGCGCAACAGGGAAAACGATTGTTGAGGCAATGTCTCTATTGCAGGCCAAATTTTCACGGCGTATATTTTGGGGACAAAGCCAAGTTGTCATTATTGGGAAGGACCTTGCTCAAACGGATGATATTAAAAAACATATCGATTTTTTTGCGCGTTACCCAAAAGCGAGAATTAGGGCGAATGTTTTTGTCGCCGACGGACAAGCAATTGATATTTTAAAAGTGGTTCCTGTTGTCGATCGAAGCTCCTCAGAAGTGGCAAGGGAGTTGGCAAACTTTAATATCGGAATGCAAGTAACCGTTAAAGATTTAATAGAATCATTATCTGATGAACAAAAAGTTGCAGATTTGCCTGTGATCGAAACCAATAAGGAAGGCGGTTTAATTTTAAATGGAACAGCTGTTCTTAAAAATGGTCAAATGATCGGGCAATTGAACGAAAGGCTGACAAGAGGATTATTATGGTTAAAAGATGAAATGGGAATTTCTACTATAACGGTTAAGCCAAAAGGATATAACAACGAAATAACCTTTAATATTCTTCGCTCTCGAACACACCTCATTCCGAAAATTAACAACGGAAAATGGAAAATATTATTGAAAATTGCGATAGAAGATGATATGTCGGAAAATGAGACACCAATAAACCCTCTGGAACCTTCCTTGATTAAGGACATTGAAAAACAGTTATCGGATACGATAGAACATAGAATATACCAGACACTCGAGGTTGTCCAAAAGGAAATGAAAACAGATATTATTGACTTTGGAAAAACATTTAACAGACATTATCCAGATGAATGGGAAAAAGTGAAAGACCGATGGGATCAAAAATTTCCAGAAATCGAGGTCGAAATTGAAAGTAACGTCAATATTAAAAGACCAGGAATGATTTCAACACAATAAAGGGGAAAAAACGAAGAGGTGAATAAAAAATGGAATTGACATGGGTAATTGGAATCAGTTTAGCAGCAGTTTCCATCATTTATTTTGAATGGAGAGGCATGAATAAAAACCAGAAGAAAGAAAAATTGGTTGCCCTAACGCTTACAATGATCGGGTGGACAATCGGCTGTCTCCTAGTTTACTTTCCGGATTTGCCGGGGCCATCCGATTTATTAAATATCATTTTTCGGCCATTCAAGAAGATTTTGCAATAAATTTATTGGCTTTTATGCAGAAAGTGGATTTCGGAGGCATTTATGAAACTAACTATCCAATTTTATATTGGTGCATTGGCAATAGAACAGCTTTTTCAACTTTCAGACTGGCGTCCAACAGTGTTCCCGTTTGTGATTTTAATGATTGTCTTCAATTTTTGGGGGTCAGAAAGATATTAAGAATTTGGAAAGTATGTAGAGGGGACTTTATTATTTTTTGATTATCCTAAAAAATAGAGAACAACCAGCGAAACTTAGAGACAAAAAATTAGCAAAGGAAAGACTATCCTTTTTTCTCATTGGTAATCGTTTTATCATTTTTATTCAATGATCAACGAGAACAGATGTTTTTCAGAATTTATGTTTCCATCCTTTGGTGAATCGCTTTTTAGTGTCTGTTGTACATGTATGATTAAATGGGAAATAAATCAAGACACAATCTGCCAAGATTCCCGCTCAAAAAAATATGTTAGAAAATCTTACATAAAACTTTGATATTATGATTGATGAGGATATACTTAAAAGCAGGAATTTTGTGGATCTTTTTCATTAAAGAAAAAGGTGGCAATTTAGCGGTATAAGATGAATCGCCGAAGCAATAAGGGAGCTTTCGGCGACCATCCGTCTTTTCGTTTTTTTATACAATTCCTTGTTCCACCATTGCATCAGCAACTTTTTTAAATCCGGCGATGTTTGCGCCGGCGACAAGATTTCCGGGGCAGCCGTATACATTGGCAGCATTGACACAATTTCGATAAATATTTTTCATGATTTCACGCAGTTTTCCGTCGACATCTTCGAAACTCCAAGACAACCTTGCGCTGTTTTGAGCCATTTCCAAGGCAGAAACAGCAACACCGCCTGCATTCGCAGCTTTTGCAGGTCCGAATAGAATATTGTTTGATAAGAAGACGTCAATCGCTTCTAATGTTGACGGCATATTAGCCCCTTCGCCGACGGCTTTAACACCATTGGACACAAGCAGTTCGGCCGCTTTTTTGTCGATTTCATTTTGAGTCGCACAAGGGAGGGCAATATCACACGGAATGGACCAAATGCCTGAACAGCCCTCATAATATTCAGCGTGAGGATGTTCATTGATATATTCTTTTATTCTCTTTCTTTCGATTTCTTTGATCCTTTTGACGGTTTCAAGCTTGATTCCCTCTTTATCAAAAATGTAGCCATTCGAGTCGCTGCAGGCGACAACTTTTGCACCTAACTGCATCGCTTTCTCAATTGCGTAGATGGCAACGTTCCCAGAACCAGAGACAACAACTGTGCTTCCTTTGAAACTAAGTCCGTTGTCTTGAAGCATTTCTTCCACAAAGTACACCGTTCCATACCCCGTTGCTTCCGTTCTTCCTAAGCTCCCACCATATCCAATTCCTTTTCCGGTCAACACTCCGCCTTCAAAACCGCCGCGAATTCTTTTATATTGGCCAAACATGTATCCGATTTCCCTTGCACCGACACCTATATCGCCAGCAGGGACGTCAATATCAGGACCAATATGTTTATAAAGCTCTGTCATAAAGCTTTGTGCAAATCTCATGATTTCCCCTTCTGATTTGCCTTTCGGATCAAAATCGGCTCCGCCTTTTCCGCCGCCGATCGGTTGGCCGGTCAGCGAATTTTTAAAGATTTGTTCAAACCCTAAAAATTTTATAATACTCATGTTCACGGTCGGATGAAAGCGCAAGCCTCCTTTATATGGTCCGATTGCACTATTATATTGCACCCTGAATCCACGGTTTACGCGCACGTTTCCTTGATCATCCACCCATGGAACACGAAAAGTGATCATTCTTTCCGGCTCAACAATTCTCTCAAGTATTCCCAGTTTCCTATATGTAGAATGTTGGGCAAGAACCGGAACTAATGAGTCTAAAATTTCTTTTACAGCTTGGTGAAACTCAGGCTCATTCGGATTTCGTTCTTTTACGGATTGGAAAACTTCCTTGACATACTGTTTTGCTTTTTCCACTTCACTTTGACTCATAAGTAATTGATTCATAGCTCCACTCCTATCCAAAAATTTAACATAATAAGCTTCATACAGTTAGGAAGAATCAAACAATTCAGTGAATGACTTACAGTGAATGGGAATCAAGTGTTCTAAGGAAGTGAGATCTACAATAAAAGATTCTACAACACATTAAAGCAAAAAACAAATATTCAAAGGTTTGAACAGACCACTTTTTCTAGTATTGTCACATTTATAAAACCGCCCTTTGGAAAGTTTTCAGATGAACCTTATCGATATTTTTGAAGCAATCCCTTTTTTGCCGGCTTCAGTCAGTTTCGGATAACGTATACCCCGGTACCCCGGGTTAAGGCTGTTTGGAACGGAAGCACTATGAACAAACCTTCCTTCATCAAGTGATGTAAAAAAATTTTAAAGAGCCTTTTCATAAGTTTTTTCTGAATAAAGTTTTGCTGTTTAAAAAATGATTGACTTGAATTAAAGATTATCATAATATTAATAATGCATTTTATTAATATTTAACAAACAGAATTATTAAGCAAATAAACGATTGAGTTTGCGTCAGCTTTTTGGCAATGCACTATTTTGAAGGAATGAAGGAGGATAAAGGAAAATGAATGTGAAAAAACTTGTCATTCTCAATATTGTTGTCCTGTTTATATTGGTTTTGGGAGGTTTCGCTGGTTTTTATTATTACAATGAGTCCGTCAATTATATTAAGACAGATTATGCGAAAGTGGACGGGAGACAGTTGGTGATTTCCGCTCCGGCTGCCGGAAAATTAACAAAATTTTCTGGAAATGTTGGCGATCATTTCAATAAAGACGGTGTGATCGGAAAACTGTTTGTTCCAGGTGAAGAAGAACAAGTAGACATTACAATGCCGCAATCCGGAACAATCGTGCAAACAAATGCGGTTGAAAATTCAATGGTGGCAGCTGGAACTCCATTAGCTTATGCATATGATTTCGATCATTTATGGATCACAGCCAATATTAAAGAAACGGTTATCGAAGAGGTTAAAGAAGGCCAAGATGTCGACATTTATATTGATGGTTACAGTGATTCGAAACTTACAGGAAAAGTAGAGCAAATCGGAAAAACGACGGCAAGTGTCTTTTCGCTGCTGCCAAGCGAAAATGCGGATGCCAATTATACAAAAGTAACGCAAGTGATACCTGTAAAAATTTCTATTGATGATGCAAAAGGATTAAAAATCATGCCGGGAATGAACGCAGAGGTGCGCATTCACAAATAAAATGGTATCCAACTATATTGAAGGAGGTGGGAAAATGCCGTTTACAATCAGCTATGCCATTTTCGCAATTATTGTGCTGATAGCCGTCAACTTTTTATTTATTCGAAAAAAAAGAAAAAGAGATTTGCAGTTGGATAGCGGGAAGGAAGCTGCTGTTCAAGAAGCGCCTATCGGCAAAGTGCTGTTTGTTTTAATGTTCGGCATGTTCATCGCAATATTGAATCAAACATTATTGAATGTGGCGCTTCCGGTCATGATGACAGACTTAAATGTGAATGCAACAACAGCCCAATGGCTGATGACAGGTTTTATGCTTGTGAACGGAATTTTAATTCCAATCAGTGCATTTTTGGTTGAAAATTACGGGTTTCGCAAATTGTTTATTGCGGCAATGGCTTCGTTTACGCTCGGATCGCTCGTTTGCGCTGTGTCCACTACATTTGCGTTAGTCATGACCGGAAGGATTATTCAGGCGATCGGTGCAGGCATCTTAATGCCTCTTGGCATGAATATTTTTATGACCGTTTTTCCTCCTGAAAAAAGGGGAGCGGCAATGGGGACAATGGGAATAGCGATGATTTTGGCTCCGGCCATTGGCCCGACTGTTTCCGGATGGGTTGTGCAAAATTATGATTGGCATTTGATGTTTTATGCGATGGTTGTCATTGGGTTGATTGATATTTTGTTCGCTTTCGCTTGGTTTCATTTAGAAAAAGAATTAACTCGCCCAACGTTTGATGTTCAAGGGATTATCTATTCAAGCATTGGATTCGGCGGGATTTTATATGGGTTTAGTGAAGCGGGAAGCAAGGGCTGGTCAAGTGCTGAAGTCGCTATTAGCTTGCTGGTCGGGGTTGTCTTTTTAATTTTCTTTGTCATCAGACAATTGAAGGTGGAAAAACCGCTTCTTGAATTGCGGGTGCTTCGGTATAACATGTTTACTTTTACATTAATCATCAATTCGATTGTAACAATGGCATTATTCGGCGGGATGCTTTTGCTGCCGATTTATTTGCAAAACATCCGCGGGTTTACGCCGATTGAATCCGGGTTATTGCTTTTGCCGGGAGCACTTATTATGGGTTTGATGGGACCTGTAGCCGGGAAAATTTTTGATCGGTATGGCGTAAGAGGGCTGGCGATTGTCGGCCTGGCAATCACAACGTATGGGACATATGAATTTACCCAACTCACAGCTGATACGCCATATAAAACCATTTTAGGAATTTATATGCTTAGGTCTTTTGGAATGTCGCTTATCATGATGCCAATCATGACAGCCGGAATGAACCAGCTTCCGCTAAACATGATTTCCCATGGAACGGCAATGTCCAACACGATCCGCCAAGTGGCTGGATCGATTGGAACGGCGTTGTTAGTGACCGTGATGACGCAACAATCGACCAATCACATGTCAGATTTTTCTAATCTCGTTTCAAAAACGGATCCAATGTTGATGAGCCGGCTTCAAGCAATGGGCGGCAGCATCGCGAAATCCGCTGGATTATCGGAGCAAGCAGGTCAATCGATCGGCGTTCAAGCGTTATTTGGCCAAGCTTTGCAGCAATCAACAATTAAAGGAATTAACGATGCTTTTTACATCGCCACCATTTTGGCGTTCATCGCGCTTGTTCTCTCTTTTTTCTTAAAAACGCCAAAAGAAATAAAAAAGGAATAGAAAAAAAGCATTGCCATGACCGCATCTGTTTGGAAATTAACGGAAAATTCATTTCATCGGCTATCGGTTGGCCGCCATCCTCGAATCAGGGGATCGGCGGCATTTTTTTACGGGAGAAAAAAAGCGTTTTTATCTATCGTCCCAATCATTCGTTTCGTGTATTATCCATACACCATTTTCCGCTTTAATTGTATCTTTCGGCCGCACAAAGGATGAGGAAGGCGCTTTTTGAAATGGTTTTCCCTAATTGATTTTCACGCTGATGCTCCATGGAATAAAAATGCTATTTAGAAGAAAACCATTTTTATCAACTAATGAAAAATTGCGGTGATAATGGCATTACAACAAACGGCGGCATTCGATCAGTTGTATATTGGATTGTTTATTATGCTCATTTCTTTCCTATTTATGCCGGTTTATTTATAATAATACGGAGACCGCAGCACTTTAAGGAGGTTGTACATTGTCAACATTTCACCGGAAGCCAAATACATTTGTTAAACGAGTAGATTTGAGAGTTGCCGATTTCAATCGTTCGCTTGCGTTTTACCAAAATGTAATCGGATTTGAAATTTTGCAGCAATCGGAACGGAAAGCAGTATTAACCGCTGATGGACAAACTGGAATTCTCACGATCGAGCAACCAGATGATGTAATTCCCAAACAAAACAGGACAACCGGTTTGTATCACTTTGCCCTGCTGTTGCCTGACCGTCATGAATTAGGAAAAGTTTTCAAACATCTTCTTGACATCGGCTATCCATTGCAAGGAGGATCCGATCATCTTGTCAGCGAAGCGCTTTATTTAGCGGATCCTGATGGAAACGGCATCGAAATTTATGCTGATCGGCCGTCGGAAAGCTGGCATTGGAGTGATGGAGAGGTGAACATGTCAACTGAACCGTTAAATGTCGAAAGTCTTTTAGCCGAAGGAAAAGGAGAATATTGGGGAAAACTTCCGAAAAATACGATCATGGGCCACATTCATTTACATGTTTCAGATTTGCGGAAATCTGAGGAGTTTTATTGCGCCGGCCTCGGATTTGACGTCGTATGCCGGTATGGAAACAGTGCGCTGTTTATTTCAACTGGCAAATACCACCATCATATCGGATTAAATACTTGGAATGGTGTCGGTGCACCCAAACCTCCGGAAAACAGCGTCGGGTTGATTCAATTTTCTCTCGCATTTCCAGACGAGAATGTAAGGGAATCAGCAGTGGGCCGATTAAAACAATTAGGTTATCAAGTGTCAGAGAAAAACGGTTATTATCTTACAATAGACCCTTCAGGAAATCAAATTCGATTCGAGGTTGAATCTTGACAAAACCACTCCGTTTTTTTGCCAATTCTTATTTGCCGCGAAGTACAAGGGGGACGCCGTACAGTATGTAAAGGTGGGATGTCGGTAGTTTAGTTTGTGAAGCGACATGAAGTTGTTCCGGAAGACAAACATTTGCTTTCAAACAGAGACTGCCGGCCTTAAAGATGAAATGGCTGAAAAAAGTGAAAGCGAACAAATTGGCGGGCGAGCCCGTCTTTACACCTAAAACATACTAACATTAGTAGTACAGACCTAGGCCAAGGTTTGTGCTACTATTTTTTTATAGTAGAAGTGAAGGAAGGTCGAACAGCCCCTGGGACCAAATAGAGTCCGTATTAAAAACAGACCAACTTCACATCCTTATTTGAATCAGTTTAGTATGTTGGGTCCGAAGAGACCGTGTATAAGAAAATGGAATCGATAAGGCAATGTGAAGAACTTCTATGTTTGGCTAAAAAGGAGAGGCAGAAAATATGAAACACGTAGTGGCATTTGATGTCAGTATGGGGAAAAGTACAATGGTCATTTACGACCGTTATCGTCAATGCGAATATGAGGGTGAAATAACCCATAACCGTTACTCTTTCGAGAAATTAAACGAAACCCTTATATCTTTAACACAAAAAGATGGACAGGCACCTGATATTGTCTTTGAAGCAACAGGCGTATATTCAAAACCACTAGAACGATTCTTAGGTGATCAAGGTTATATGTATTATCGAGTTAACCCACTCGAAGCGAATATTCAAATGGCTTCAATGAGGAGACAAAAAACAGATAAAAGCGACGCTCATGAACTTGCGAAAACTCACTTTAGAGCTGAACGTGAACAAACTTATCAAGAAGAGGAATATTATAAACAAATGCGGGCAATGACGAGATATTATGATGAATTAAGTAGTGAAATGACGCATTTATATAGTCGTTTACATGCGATTCTACAATTGAGTTTTCCTGAGTTAGAAAAGCTATTCAGTAAACGTTCTGCTTTATTTTTGAATGTCGTTCAATTATACTCTCATCCGGATCATGTGTTAGTTTGTTCAAAAACAGTGATTCGTAATCGTTTAAAAGCCAACACAAGAAAAAACTTATCATTGGCACGTGCTGAAGAAAAAGGGATCGCTTTAATCGAAGCAGCAAAAGAAGCGTATCCAGCAATTTCAAAAG